>NZ_JBFAOJ010000061.1:0-58752 GCF_040675205.1 Streptosporangium sp. NPDC049644
AGCTTCTCCGTTTAGGCGACCCGGAGACGTCCACGCGAAGAGGCCCGCCACCAGGCGTTTGGTAGCGGGCCTCTTCACGGTGCCGGATGCCTGAACATCATTGACTGATCGACCAATCAGTAGTATGGAGGCGGTGTGCCCGCGCTGCTGTAGTCTTGCGCCGTGCACAGCGGAGGAGGAGCGCGCAGCAGCCGCGCCGACCAGGCCGACCAGCGCCGAGCGGAGCTCCTTGAGGCCGCCAGGCGGGTCGTGCTCGAGCGCGGGCTGGCCAGCACCCGTGTCGCCGACATCGCCAAGGCGACGAACGTGAGCGGTGGCCTGATCCACTACCACTTCGCCACCAAGGACGATCTCATCACCGAGATGCTCCGCAGCACCAGCGACTCGGAGATCCAGCGGCTGAAGGAGATCGTCGCGGGCCCCGGCACCGCCGTCCAGCTCCTCGACCGTGTCCTGCGCTTCTACATCCCGGCCTCCCGCTCCGACCAGAGCTGGATCCTCTGGGTCGACGCCTGGGCCGTGGGAGTGCGCGAGGAGCACGTCCGCACCATCCTGCTGGAGCTCGAGGGCGCCTGGATCGAGATCCTCAGCCAGGTGATCTCCGCCGGCGTGGCCTCGGGCGAGTTCACCTGCGACGACCCCCTGGGCTCGGCCGAGCGGATCGACGGCATGCTCGACGGCCTCGTGGTCCGGTACACCCTGCACACCGGCAACATGTCGCGGAGCCGGATGCTCCATCACGCCAGGGTCGCCGCCGCCAGGGAGGTCGGCCTGCGCCTCTCGGACTTTCCCGACGAGCCGGCCGAGGCTCCGTAGCGGCGGGCGGACGGGGAGATCCCGGGGCCGCCGGGTCAGACCTGGGGGGTGGGCAGGGCCGCGAGGAGGAAGGCCAGTCGCGCCGCGGCACCGTCGATGTTCTCGCTGGTGCCGAGCCGGTAACCCCACGAGGTGATGAAACGGCCGTCCTGGGAGCAGGTCACGGTCTCGGCCAGGGTGCTGCTGAAACGGTTGCGGACGTACACGTACGCGGGATCACCGAACGAGATCCGCTGTACGGAGAGGTCGGCGTGCAGCCGTATCGCAGCAACGAACCTCTCCAGACAAGACAGCGTGTCCAGCATCGTGCGTCACCTCCGTCTCGACAGAGAATTGCACGATCTTGGGATGCTAATCAAGCAATTGCGGTGTTTAGTCCCTTGACTGCCCGGAGAAATCGTTGAGTACTCGGACGATCACCGATCTGGCGTCCTCCCCGAAGGCCGCGACCTCGCAGAGTTCCTCGAAGGTCCGCGCGTAGAAGGCGACGTCGTCCGGGTCGCGGAGAAGCAGGTCCCTCGTCCTGGTCGGCACCGTGACATGGGCGTCGTCGTACATCCAGAAACCGTTGAGCGGCGCCGAGGGCAGGGGGGCCTCGAAGGGGATCACGCCGAACTCCACGTTCGGCAGCGCGGTCACCGCCAGTAACCGGTCGAGCTGCCCGCGCATCACGTCCAGCGGGGCCAGCCGGTAGCGCAGCACCGCCTCGGGCAGGACGAACCTGAACCGCCTGCTCTGGTCGTAGAGGATGTCCTGACGCCGCATGCGGACCCGGATGGCCGCGTCGATCTCGTCGGGGGACCGGTAGAGGCGCTTGATCCGGGTGAAGATGCTCCGGGCGTACTCGGTGGTCTGCAGCAGGCCGATGACCACGCCGGGCTCGAACACCCGCAGCAGCGTGGTCCGTGCCTCCATGTCGAGGACGTCCTCCTGCAGGGCGGCCAGTCCGCCGCGGTGCCGCTGCCGCCAGGAGTCCTGGCGATCCGGGAGCCCCAGCACCTGCTCCACCAGCTCCTCGACCACCTCGGGGGAGGCGTCTGTGGCCCGCGCCCACTGGACGATGTCGTCCTCGGTGACGGTCTGGCGGGCGTTCTCGATCCGGGAGACCTTGGAGGCCTGCCACCTCAGCCGCTCGGCCAGTTCCTTGCCCGACAGGTGGGCGGTCTCCCGCAGGTGCCGTAACCGCGCGCCGAGTTCGGTTCTGGCCTGTTGGAACCCGCCCACACGATCTCCCTGGCCGCTCTCGCCCGCCTGCTCCTCCCGCGGGTTCACGTCACCCCCCGCGTGGTGCGCACGACGCTAGACCCGAGCATGTGGATCAAGCCAGAGAGCACTCCTAATCGTGACCAATATTTACAGAAAGTACTCGGCGCGCGATGTCCACGAGCAACTCGCGGGGCACCTCGACGACGGTCTCCCCCTCCAGGACGTGGCGCAGGTCGGCCAGCGCCTCCGCGTCGGTCACCCGAAGGCCCTGCACCACGACGGTCCCGCGATCGGTCTCGTAGAGGGAGGGGCAGGCGCCCGCTTCGGAGGTGGAACCAAGGAACCGGAGGCGCATGACTGAATCCTTCCCCGAGCAACACTCTTGGAGCAATTGCGAGCAATCCTAGAGTTTGGAAGGTTGCATGAAGGTTTCAAGCACTAGATAACGCACATTCCACTTATTTCGTCTTATGTCACATGAACGTGCGGGCGCGGGCGAACAGGTTCAGCGTGGTCGCGTGGAGCAGGTCCCCGAGTTCCCTGGGCGCCTTGCCCGCGCACGCGCGAGCGTGCGTACCCTCCAGCACGATGCCGAGCTTGAAGCAGGCCAGCACCGCGTACCAGTCGACGGCGGACAGGTCGCGGTCGGACAGGGCCGCGTAGCACTCGACGAGCTCGGCGGCCGGGGCCAGCCCGGTGACGCCGCCGGAGATCACGCCCACGCCGTCGGAGGTCGGCCAGGTCGCCAGCAGCCACCCCAGGTCCAGCAGCGGGTCGCCCACCGTGCACATCTCCCAGTCGACGATCGCGGCCACCCTGGGCCCGTCGCAGGCGAACATGAGGTTGGCCAGGTGGTAGTCGCCGTGCATGATCCCCGGAGTGAACTCCTTCGGCCGGTTGCGCTCCAGCCAGTCGGCCGTCTCCGCCAGTCCGGGGATGTCGGGTCCCGGATATCCGTCCAGGGCCCCGTAGCCGTCCAGTTCGCCCATCCAGCGCGGTACCTGCCGCTCCAGAAACCCCTCGGGGCGGCCGAACCCGTCGAGCACGCCGTGGTCCACCCGCCCGAGGTCGGCCAGTGCCGAGGCCGCCTCCAGGCCCATCCGATGCCGGATCGCGGGATCGCTCGCGTGCGGCTCGGGCAGCCCGACCGTGGGGTTGAAACCCTGGACCGGTTCCATCAGGTAGAAGACCGCGCCCATGACGCTCTCGTCGGTACAGGCCGCGACGAGGCGCGGCGCCGCCACCGGCGTGTCGCGCAGCACGGCCAGCACCCTCGCCTCCCGGCGGAGCACCTCGTTGCTCCTGGCGCGCGGGTGCAGCGGCGGCCTGCGCAGCACGTACCGAGATCCACCCCGCTCGAAGCGGACCATGACGTTCTGCGTTCCGCCCGCCACCGGCGCGACCCGCTCGAACGGCCCGCGGGGCAGCCCCTGCGCGTCCATCCACGCACCGAGCACGCCGAAGTCGATCACGTTGACGTCGATGTGCGTGGCCACCATGCACCCTCCTTGACCGAATTATATTCTAGTCAGGGTGAATCTATGATCCCCGCCCGCGACGGTCAATACCGTCCGCACCGCGACGGCCGTTACTATCGGGGGATCACAGCAGGCGCCGCGGGATGTCGGTGAGTACGGCGCGGAGTTCCTCGCCGAGGGCCTTGGCCTGGGCGTCGAGGCGAGGGCTGGCGGCCACGCCCCGGCCGAGGAGGCCGTGGACGACGAAGTTGAGGGCGAGCAGGTTGGGCAGCTCGAAGCGCTCGACGTTCAGTTCCGCGGTGCAGGGCAGGAGCTCGGCCAGGCGCTCGACCGTCAGGTGGTCCTCCAGCCAGCCGAACTGCTCGGGGGTGCGGACCCAGACCCCCAGGTTGGCGTTGCCGCCCTTGTCGCCGGACCGGGCACCCACGATCGAGCCCAGCGCGGCCCGCACCGTCCCGCCGTCGCCGTCCGCGCCCCACGAGCCGCCCGGGCCGCCCGGCGCGGCCTCCTCCGGCGCTCCGGGGCGCGTGACCGGGGGAGAGGGCGCCTGCCCGGACCGCTCCCGGCCGCCGTCCCCCGACGCGTCCGGTGCGGTGGGGAGCTCGTGGCCGTCGAGCCAGACGCGGGCCCGCACCGCCTTCGCCGGGACGAGGGTGGGCCAGTAGACCCCGTACGGCGAGGCGTCACCGGGAGGGGTCAGCCCGTAGAAGCCGGGGTAGCTCGCCAGGCCGGTCTCGACCACGGCCGAGGAGAAGGCGCGTCCGGCCCTGCGCCGGTCGGCGTCCATCACGGTGACGCGCAGCAGGGCGGTGCCCGCCAGCGGGGTGAGCTCGACGTGGACCTCGTCGAACGACTCCCTCGGCACCCGGGCCCAGATGGCCTCCTGGGCGAGCCTGGCCTTGGCCTCGACGTCCAGGCCGGTCAGCACGAGTGTCATGGTGTTGCGGTAGCCCGCCAGGTAGTTGACGGCGACCTTGAGCGTGCTGGGCGGGGCCTCGCCGCGCACCCCCCAGACGCGGACCCGGTCGGGGCCCTGCTGCTCCAGCCGGATCGTGTCGAAGCGCGCGACCACGTCGGGGCCGAGATAGCGGGGGGAGGCGATCTCGTACAGCAGCTGCGCGGTGACCGTGCCGACCGAGACCAGCCCCCCGGTCCCGGGGTGCTTGGTGACCACGCTGGAGCCGTCCGCCTCCAGCTCCACCAGCGGAAACCCGCAGTGCGCCAGGTCGGGCACCTCGTCGAAGAACGCGTAGTTACCGCCGGTCGCCTGGCAGCCGCACTCGATGACGTGCCCGGCGACCACGGAGCCGGCCAGCGCGTCGAGATCGCCGGGCCCCCATCCGTACCGCCAGATTCCCGGCCCCGTGACCAGGGCCGCGTCCGTGACGCGGCCGGTCACCACCACGTCCGCCCCGGCGGACAGGGCGGCGGCGATCGGGCGGCCCCCCAGGTAGGCGTTGGCGGTCAAAGCGGGCGCGGGCAGCGGCTCGCCGGTGTCGGCGTTCGGCGCTCCGCCCAGGTCGTGGCCGGTGAGGTCGTCACCGGTGACGTGGGCGACCCGCGCCGGCAGCCCGAGGCGCGCCGCCAGCTCGGTCACCGCCCCGGCGCACCCGGCGGGATCCAGCCCGCCCGCGTTGGAGACGATCCTGATGCCACGCTCCAGGCAGGTCCCGAGGACCTCCTCCAGCTGCTTGAGGAAGGTCGGCGCGTAGCCGGGGCGGCCCCTGAGCCGGTTCCCGGCCAGGATCAGCATGGTCAGCTCGGCGAGCCAGTCGCCGGTGAGCACGTCGATCGGGCCGCCCTCCACCATCTCCCTGGCGGCCGACAGCCGGTCGCCGTAGAAGCCGGAGCAGTTGGCGATACGCAACATCGGATCTCCTCGGGCGGGTGTCCGGCAGGCGGTGTCAGCCCACCTCGGGGGCGGGGATCCAGGACGCGGGCCGCTTCTCCATGAAGGCGGCGATCCCCTCCTGCCCCTCGGCGGAGGTGAAGCGCCGGGCGGACAGCTCGGCCATCTGGCGCATGCCCTCCTCGACACTCAGCTCGGGCACGGTCCGCACGAGCTGCTTGGTGAGAGCGAGCGACTCGGGGCCGCCGCGCAGCAGCATGCCGGTGTAGTGGGCGACGGTCGCGTCCAGCTCCTCCTCGGGCACGGCGCGGGTGAGCAGCCCGATCTCCCTGGCGCGGGCGGCGTCGAACGTCTCCCCGGTGAGCAGGTACTCGGCGGCGGCGCGCGGGTCGAGCCGCCGCAGCACGGTCACCGAGATCATCGCGGGCACCACGCCGAGCCGCACCTCGCTGAAGGCGAACGACGCCGAGTCGGGGGCGATCGCGAAGTCGCAGGCCGCCACCAGACCGAGCCCCCCGGCCCTCGCGGTGCCGTTCAGCCTGCACACGACCGGCTTCGGGCTCTCCCAGATCAGGCTCATGATCTCCGGAAACGACGCGGTCACCGGCGCCTCGTGCGCGCCGCGGGGGGTCACCCGCTGCTCCTTCAAGTCGGCGCCCGAGCAGAACACCGGCCCGGTCCCGGTGAGCACGATCACCCGGACGCTCTCCTCGGCCAGCGCCCAGTCGAGCCGGTCCTCCAGGTCGCCCAGCAACCGCACCGACAGGGCGTTGCGGTTGCGGGGGGAGTCGAGGGTGATCGTCGCCACCCCCCCGGACACCTCCCCGTGCACCAGGCGCTCCACCGGCCAACCCCCATCGGTTCTCATCTGAATCCTTCCAGCCGCAAGACCCCGTACTCCGGCTCCGGAGAGCCCGGGGAGGGGATCAAGTCTGCCCCTCGATCACGACCAGCACGAACCCGGCCTCGACCTGGCGGCCCGGCGTCACGTTCACCGCCGCCACCGTGCCCGGCGCGGGGGCGGTGATCCGGTGCTCCATCTTCATGGCTTCGAGCACCACGACCACCTGTCCTTGCCCGACGCTCTCGCCGGGTTTGACGTCGATCCGCAGCACGGTGCCGGGCATGGGGGCCAGCAGGGAGCCGGGCGGCACCTGCTCCACCGGTGCGGGCAGGCGCTCCAGCGGGGTGAGCCGCACGGAACCGAGCGGGGAGTCCACGTGCGTCACGCCGTCGTAGCGGGCCACCGCGAACCTGTGCCGCACGCCCGAGGTCTCCAGTACGACCAGCGAGGGCGTCGCGCCGACCAGGACGGTATCGGGGAACCCCTCGGCGCGCAGGCCGTCCCTGGTGATCCGATAGGAGATCTCCGCCTCCGCGAACGCGGTGCGCTGCGGCTGTGACACCACGTTGCGCCATCCGCTCGGCAGTCCCGCCTGCACCGTCGCCGCCGCGCGGTTGGCCGACGCCCGCGCGAGCGCGGCGGCGAGGGCGGACAGGCGCACGGCCCCCGGCTCGGCTCCGGGGGCCCGCCGTCCGGACGCCGGCCCGGTGAGGCCGTGCTCGGTCAGGAAACCCGTATGGGTCTCCCCGGCGAGGAACGCCGGATGGCGCAGGACCTCGACCAGCAGGTCCCGGTTGGTGACGGGGCCGTGGATCCGCGCGCCCGCCAGCGCGAAGGCCAGCCTCCGCACGGCGTCGGAGCGACTCGCGCCGTAGGAGATGACCTTGGCGAGCATCGGGTCATAGTGCACCCCGACCGCCGAGCCGTCCTCGACGCCGGAGTCCAGCCGCAGCCCGTGCCGCCCGCCGGGCGCGGGCGCGAAGCGGGAGTCCACGCCGGGGATCTCCAGGCGGTGCAGGGTGCCGCTCTGCGGGAGCCAGTCGCGGGCCGGGTCCTCGGCGTACAGGCGAGCCTCGACGGCGTGCCCGGACGGCTCGGGCGGCGCCGCGGGCAGCCGGGCGCCCTCGGCGATCCGCAGCTGCAACTCGACGAGGTCGACACCGTAGACGCACTCGGTCACCGGGTGCTCCACCTGCAGGCGGGTGTTCATCTCCAGGAAGGCGACCGTGTCGCCCCTGACGAGGAACTCGACGGTTCCGGCGCCGACGTAGTCGATGACCCGCGCGGCCGTGACCGCCGCGTCGCGCAGCCGCGCCCGCGCCGCCGGGGAGATCGCCGGGGAGGGGGTCTCCTCGATCACCTTCTGGTGCCGCCGCTGGATCGAGCACTCCCGCTCGCCCAGCGCCCACACCGTCCCGTGCCCGTCGGCCAGGATCTGCACCTCGATGTGCCGGGCGCCCTCCAGCAGGGGCTCGACGAACACGGTGCCGTCCCCGAACGCGGACGCGGCCTCGGCGCGCGCCGACTCGACCGCCTCCGGCAGGTCGCCGGTCAGCCGCACGACGCGCATCCCGCGCCCGCCGCCCCCGGCCGACGCCTTTACCAGCAGGGGAAGGGGACCGCCCATCGAGGTGAACACGGCCTCCAGGTCCCGTTCCAGGTCGTCCGCCGAGTGGCCGGGCCCCGTGGTGAATCCCGGCAGCACCGGGACCCCCGCGGCCGCCATCAGCTCCTTGGCCTCGATCTTGGAGCCCATCGCGGCGACGGCCTCGGCCGGCGGGCCGACCCAGGTCAGGCCCGCGTCCGGCACGGCCCGCGCGAAGGCGGCGTTCTCCGACAGGAAGCCGTAGCCGGGATGGACCGCGTCCGCCCCCGATCTGCGGGCCGCGTCGATGATCTTCTCCGTCGACAGGTAGGTGTCGGCGGGTCTGACACCGCCGAGCCGCACCGCGTGGTCCGCCTCGGCCACGTGCGGGGCGTCGGCGTCGGCGTCGGAGAAGACCGCGACGGTCTCGATGCCGAGGTCTCGGCAGGTACGGAAGACGCGGCGGGCGATCTCACCCCGGTTCGCGACGAGCAGGCGGCGGATCGGCGAGGCGGTCACGGGCATGATCACATCCGGAAGACGCCGAAGCCCGCGGGCTCCGGGGCGGGGGCGTTGTGTACGGCGGACAGGCACAGGCCCAGGACCGTCCGGGTGTCGCGGGGGTCGATCACCCCGTCGTCGTAGAGGCGGCCGGAGAGGAAGAAGGGCAGCGACTCGGCCTCGATCTGCGCCTCGACCATCCGGCGCATCGCCGCGTCGCCTTCCTCGTCGTAGATCTGCCCCCGGGCCTGGGCCGCGGCCCTGCCGACGATGGACAGCACCCCGGCGAGCTGGGCGGGCCCCATCACCGCGGACTTCGCGCTGGGCCAGGAGAACAGGAAACGAGGGTCGTAGGCCCGGCCGCACATGCCGTAGTTGCCCGCTCCGTACGAGGCGCCCATGACGATCGTGAGGTGCGGGACCGTCGAGTTGGACACCGCGTTGATCATCATGGCGCCGTGCTTGATGATGCCGCCCTGCTCGTAGTCCTTGCCGACCATGTAGCCGGTGGTGTTCTGCAGGAAGACCAGCGGTGTGCGGGCCTGGTCGGCGAGCTGGATGAACTGCGCGGCCTTCTGCGCCTCCTCGCTGAACAACACCCCCCGGGCATTGGCCAGTATCCCGATCGGATAGCCGTGCAGGCGGGCCCACCCGGTCACCAGGCTCCCGCCGTACAGGGGTTTGAACTCGTCGAACTCGCTGCCGTCCACGATCCGCGCGATCACCTCGCGCGGGTCGAACGGGATCTTCAGGTCCTCGGGCACGATGCCCAGCAGCTCGTCCTCGTCGTACAGCGGTTCACGCACGGTCCCGGCGGAGGCGCCGAGCCTTCGCCGGTTCAGGCCCCTGACGATCTGCCGCCCGATCCGCAGCGCGTCATGCTCGTCGGCGGCCAGATAGTCGGCCAGCCCGCTGATCCGGGCGTGCATCTCGGCGCCGCCCAGCGACTCGTCGTCGGACTCCTCCCCGGTGGCCATCCTGACCAGCGGGGGCCCGCCGAGGAAGACCTTCGCGCCCTTCTTGACCATGACCACGTGGTCGCTCATCCCCGGTACGTACGCCCCGCCGGCGGTGGAGTTGCCGAAGACCAGGGCGATCGTGGGGATCCCGGCCGCCGACAGGCGGGTCAGGTCGCGGAAGATTCGGCCGCCGGGGATGAAGATCTCCTTCTGGGTCGGCAGGTCGGCCCCGCCGGACTCCACCAGATTGATCAGCGGGAGCCGGTTCTCGAAGGCGATGTCGGCCGCCCTGAGCGTCTTGCGCAGCGTCCACGGGTTGGACGAGCCGCCCCGCACCGTCGGGTCGTTGGCGACGAGCACGCACTCGACGCCTTCGACCACTCCGATCCCGGTGACCACGCTCGCCCCCACGGGGAAGTCGCTGCCCCAGCCCGCCAGCGGTGAGAGCTCCAGGAACGCCGAGTCGGGATCGACGAGCAGCTCGATCCGCTCCCTGGCCAGCAGCCTGCCCCGCGCGCGGTGCCGGTCGACGTACTTCTCGCCGCCGCCGGCCACCGCTCTGGCCTGCTCGGCGTCGAGCTCGGCCAGCTTGGCGAGCATCGCCTCGCGCCGGGCCAGGTAGTCGTCACCGGAGGTGTCCAGCCGGCTCACGAATCCGCCTCCTTGATTGACGTCGGCGTCATGTTGCTGCCTTGGCTCGCGGGCGTCAGGCCGATGGCCCGGGCCCAGAGCGTGGAGAGCATGACGACGGCGGTCCGCTCGTCGGCGTGCTCGCCGAGGTCGAGCCAGACGTGGGCGAAGTGCTCGACCATCCCGCCCAGCATCACGGCGGTCAGCCGGGGGTCCAGCGACGGATCGGCCAGGCCCTGCTCCTGCAGGCGCCGCAGCCCCTCCGCGCCGCGCCGCACGAAGACCTCGCGCAACTCGAGCAGCAGGCCGCGGAACCCCTCGTCGGCGATCGCGACCTGCTCCAGCATCCTCACCAACCGGGAGTTGGCCGCCCAGGCGCGCAGGTAGAGCAGGTTGGCGGCCTCGATGCGGGCGTACGGGTCGTCGGGAGCGGCGGGCCCGACCACGCTGGCGGTGAACATCTCGCCCACCACGGTGGCCGCCACCTCGCGGAACAGCTCCTCGCGCGAGCCGAAGTAGGTGTAGAAGGTGCCGTGCGAGACGCCGGCGCGCGCACAGACGTCGTCGACGCGCACGGCGTCGTAGCCTCGCTCCTCGAACATCTCCCGTCCGGCCTGGACGAGCGCCGCCCGCGTGCGGCGGCCCCGGCTGCTGAGCGTCTCAGACTTGACGATCACGTCAGTTACGGTAGCCCACAACCGGTACTCCCGCCAGGGGCCGAGCCTGATCGGGGAAGGCGGCCGTTCGGCCCATGTCCCGGTGATCTCACGGAGTCGCGCCGAGGGAAAGCCGTGCCCGGATTCCGGGCGGCCGATACGGAATGGGGGCAGAGGCAGAAGGCACATCTTCCACCCGGTTCGGGGAGGCGGCAGCGTATGGAGGACACGTCAGGCGGCATGTCGAAGGCCGCGGACGGCCTCCCCCTCGGCATCGCCGCGCATCGCCGGCGGCGCCGGCCCGTGAGTCGCGCTCGACCCGGCCGCGGGCATCAGTGTGGGTATCGCCGCCGGTGCCGGCCCGGGAGCGGCCATCGAGGCCGCGGCCGGCCGGGAAAAGGGCTGGGCGAGCCCCCTGCTCCGCCCCGCGGGGACACCGTACGGGCCGGCTGGCCCGCGCGTCGAGCATGGTGGAACCGGTCGGCGCGGTGAGACCCGCTGTGCCCCTCAGCCGCAGTGGCTCCAGTCGCTCTTCCACGACAGCGACCCGTACGTGCCGCCCCAGATGACGCACTTCTTGGCCGCGGACAGGCGTACGGGACCCGCGTAGACGGTGAACTTGCCGGGGTTGCTACCGCTGGAGCCGCCCTTCACCTGGAGTATCGCGTTCATCGAGATCTTGGCGGGGATCACGTGTTTGGACATGGTGACGACGCAGTTCTTACCCGCGGCGGAGCTGTAGAGCAGGTAGATCGTCGCGACACTGCCCAGGGCCTTGGAGTTGACGACCTTGTAGCCGCTGCCGCAGACGCCGGTGGCCGTGTAGGGATTGGGTTTCTGGGGGGTGGGCTTCGGACTCGGCTTGGTCGTGGCGGTGGGCTTGGCCGTCGAGGTCGGTCGCGCGGTGGCGGTGGGCTTGGACGTCGGCTCGGGAGCCGATGAGGGGTTGACGACGCCGCTCGGCTCCGCCGAGCCCGGCAGCTCCGCCCGCGGGGTGGGCCTGGCGGTGGTGGCCGCCGGGCTGGAGGCCCGGGAGGGGGGCGTGCTCGGCTTCCCCGTCGGTGCTCCCGCGGCGCGGCTCGGATTCTCGGCCGGCCGGGATGACGGCCGCGCGATCCGCCGGGACGGGTGAGGCGTGCCGGTGAGGAGTTCCTTGTCCTCCGGAGGCAGGGAAGGCTCCTTCCCCGCCGTGGGCGGATCGCCGGGAACGGTCGTCGAGCCGGGACCCGGGGCCTCCGCCGCGATGGATGCCGCTCCGGCTCGCGCTATCGCGGCCTTCTCGTCGTTCCGCAGGGCCACCACGGTCCCG
This sequence comes from Streptosporangium sp. NPDC049644, assembly GCF_040675205.1. Classification (NCBI taxonomy): domain Bacteria; kingdom Bacillati; phylum Actinomycetota; class Actinomycetes; order Streptosporangiales; family Streptosporangiaceae; genus Streptosporangium; species Streptosporangium sp. NPDC049644. The sequence continues at coordinate 11,834 of NZ_JBFAOJ010000061.1, forward strand.
GTGGTCACGCCGAGCGCGGCCACGACCGCCACCCCGGTGAGCAGGAGCCCCACCGGTCCGCGCGGCTTCCTCCCACCCGGCTCCCCGGCCCGCCGGGGTTCGTCCTGTCCCGGCTCGCTGTGTCCTGGCCCGCTGTGTCCCGGCCCGCCGTGTCCCGGTGCGGCGCCTCCCGGCCCGTCCGGAGGCGGTCCGTCCTGACGTTGCCCGCTCTGCCGCGTGGCCGCCGCGGACATGTGGCCGGGGCCGGGCACAGGACCGGGGAGGGGCGCCGGACGCCGGACCGGGGTGGTGGAGGCGGTGCCCATCAGGCGGTTGACGAGTTGCTCGGCGGTGGGGCGCAGCGCCGGGTCCTTCGACAGGCAGGCCGCGACCAGCTCGCGCAGCTCTCCCTCCAGCGCGCTCAGTTCCGGCTCCGCGTTCAGAATCCGGTTGATCACGATGGGGATGGAGTCCTGGCCGAACGCGGGCCGGCCGGTCGCGGCGAAGACCATCGTGACGCCCCAGGCGAACACGTCGGCCGCGGGTGTCACCTCGCCCGCCCCGAGCTGCTCGGGCGCGAGATAGGAGGGGGTGCCCATCGCCACCCCGGTCGCGGTCATCCCCGGAGAGTCCAGAGCCCTGGCGATGCCGAAGTCGATCACCACCGGGCCCTCGGGGCCCATCAGCACGTTGGCGGGCTTGAAATCACGGTGCAGGATGCCCGCGCGGTGGATCGCCGACAGCGCGGTGGCGGTACTGACGGCGAGACGTTCCAGGGAGGCGCCGCGCCGTGGCCCCTGGCTGTCGACCAGCTGGCGCAGGGAGGGGCCGGGGACATACTCGCTCACGATGTACGGACGGCTGCCGGCGAGGTCGGTGTGGAGCACGGAGGCGGTGCAGAACCGGGCCACCCGTTGCGCGACCGACACCTCGCGCAGGAAGCGTGCCCTGGCCTCGGGGTCGCTGACCAGTCCGTGATGGAGGAGCTTGACGGCGACCTGCTCGCCCTCAGGCCCCCGCCCGAGGTAGACGATCCCCTGCCCGCCCTCTCCGATCCGCCCGATCAGCTCGAACGATCCCAGGCGTGGGGGATCCTCTGCTGTTAGTGGTCCCACCAGATTCCCCCCGACAAAACCCGAAAAAATGGTTTATGTGGAGCAGAACGCTACCAGCGTGAGAGGTGGGGCGAACGGCCATGAGGATTCGGGGAGCCGCGGAATCCCGTGCTCGGCCTGCCGGGAATCCGCGAAGATCCCACCTCTCTCCCTGGTAGGAGGGAATCCGGGAAGGCGGGAATCCGCTCAGATGGCCTTGCCGGGATTGAGGATGCCGAGCGGGTCGAAGACCTGTTTGATCCCGCGGTGGATCTCCTCGGTGATCGGCCCGGTCTCCATGGCCAGCCAGCGCTGTTTCAGCAACCCGACGCCGTGCTCGCCGGTGAGCGTGCCCCCCATCTTCAGGGTCTCCCTGAAGAGCTCGTCGGCCGCGGCCCACACCTCGGGCGGCGGTTCGCTCAGGGCCCTGTCGAAGACGAAGACGGGGTGCAGGTTGCCGTCGCCCGCGTGGGCGACCGTGGTGATCAGCACGCCGTGCTTGACCGCGATCGCCTCGATCTTCTCGATCATGTCCGGCAGCAGGGAACGCGGCACGCACACGTCCTCCACCAGGCACTTGCCCAGCCGCTCCTTGGCCTCGTACGCCATCCGCCGGACCTCGATCAGCTGCGCGGCCTCCTGCGCCGACGACGACACCGCCACGAAGGCCGCGCCGTTGGCGGTGCAGAGTTCGGCCATGCGTTCGGAGACGGCCGGGCCGTCCACCGCGTCCGACTGCGCGATCAGCATCGCCCGGGTCGACTCCTCCAGCCCGATGTTCCGCCAGTCGTCGATGGCCTTGAGCGTGTTCCGGTCGAGCAACTCCAGCAGGGACGGCTGGCATCCGGCCGCGATGATCGCGGAGACGGCGGCGGCGGCCTCCCTGAGGGAGGTGAACTCGGCCGCGATCGTCGCCGGGTAGACCGACGGCGCCCTGCGCAGCCGCACCGTCGCCGCGGTGATGACCCCGAGCGTCCCCTCGGAGCCGACGAACAGGCCGGTCAGGTCGTACCCCGTCACGCCCTTCACGGTGCGCCGGCCGGTGTTGATCACTCGCCCGTCCGCGAGCACGACCTCCAGGCCGAGCGCCGAGTCGCGGGTCACGCCGTACTTCACGCACCGCAGGCCGCCCGCGTTGGTCGCCAGGTTGCCACCGATGGTGGAGATCTCGTAGGAGGAGGGGTCGGGGGCGTACATCAGCCCGTGCTCGCGGGCGGCCCGGTCCAGGTCGGCGGTGATGACCCCCGGCTCGACCACGGCTATCTCGTCGTCGGGGGACAGCTCCCTGATGACCGCCATCCTGTGCAGCGCCAGCACGACGCACCCCTCGACGGCGGTCGCCCCGCCGGCCAGGCCGGTGCCGGCCCCCCGGGGCACCACGGGGACCCGGTGCCGGGTGGCCCATCTCATCACGGCGACCACGTCGTCCCTGGTGTGCGCGAGCACCACGGCCAGTGGTTTACCGGGCTCAAGAAAGGTTCGGTCCCGGGCGTAGGAGTCGGTCACGTCGGAGTCCGTCAGCACCTTCTCCGGTGCGAGCGCGGCGACGAGTTCGGAGATAGCGGTCACAAGTGGACTGTACGGCCTGGCCCCGGGCGGGCGTTCGGCGGTACGCCGAACCCCCGTACGCCAATTCCGCACCTCAGAGGGCCTTTGGAGGCGATTCCAGGCGGCATGGAGCCGGACTGTAGTGAAAATCACCACCATTCTCAGCAAAAGACACTTTATTTCATTTTTGCAACATCATTTGGTGCCTTGACTCTTGCTTTACCTTCTCGTCTAACGTCCCGGTTCGGCGCGCTCATCCGGCGCGCCGGAGATGTCCGCGCCCGGTAAACCCGGGCGCAGGGAGGGGACACGTTGTCGGGCAGACTCAGCAGAGGAGGCGCTCCCCGGCGCCTTCTCGCGATTGTTCCCGTGCTCGGCCTGGCCGTCACGGGACTGGCCGTGGGCGGTGCGTCGGCCGAGAGCGACTCCTCGGTCGCGCGGTACCAGCCGACCGCGGCCGACTACTACATCAACTACGCGCCGCCCAGGGACGAGCCGGAGGTCGGCGACCCGGCCGTGCCGTCGGCCAAGGCGCGCAAGACCGGTCCGTCCAGGAAGATCGACCGGAAGTACTCCGAGGGCAACCCCGTCGCCGCGCGGGTGCTGGCCGCCCGCGAGGCGGAGGCGATCCGGACGGGGCTCAACCCCGCTGACCTCCTTTTCAAGAAGGCGAAGACCCCCAAGACGGCCAAGCTCCTCACCCTGCTGGTGGAGTTCAACGACCAGGCGAACGACGACTTCTCCGGGTTCTCCCGTCCGGCGAGCGTGACCAGCGAGGACCCGGCCGAGTGCGTCACCGAGCCGCCGGGCACGCGGCTCAACGGCCCGCTGCACAACAAGATCCCCAATCCGGCCACACTGTCCCACAAGGACAACAACAGCTTCTGGGTGCCGGACTTCAGCCCCGACCACTTCAACAAGATGCTCTACAGCACCGAGGGCATCACCCAGCGTGTCCGCACCGACCTGACCGACCCGCGGGACGGTCGCAAGGGCATAGACATCTCCAAGCACACCATGAAGAACATGTACGAGGAGATGTCCAAGGGCGCCTACACGGTCACCGGGCAGGCGAGTCCGTGGATCAAGGTCCCGCACTCCGAGGCCTACTACGGCGCGCGCGCCTGCGGCCAGCCGGTACAGGACATGAGCGGCCACCCGGACAACCCGCGCGGAGCCGGCCAGCTCGCCATCGACGCGGTGAACTCCCTGGCCGCCGCCGACCCGAACTTCCCGTGGGCCGACTACGACCTCGAGGACGTCGGTGACGCCGACGGCGACGGGAACTTCGCCGAGCCCGACGGCGTGATCGACCACCTGGTCCTGGTCCACGCGGGCAAGGACAAGTCCTCCGACGGCGGCGCCGAGGGCACCTACGCGATCTGGGCGCACTCCAGCGCGGTGGCCGGCGGCTACCAGGTGCCCGGCAAGAACGTGAAGATCTCCAACTACATCGTGCAGCCCGAGGACTCCGGCGTCGGTGTCTTCGCCCACGAGTACGGCCACGACCTGGGCCTTCCGGACCTCTACGACACCAGTGGCCAGGCGTCCTCCGCGGTGGACTTCTGGGACCTGATGTCCAGCGGATCGCACAGCGGCCCGATCTTCCAGTCGATGCCCACCCACATGAGCATCTGGAGCAAGTGGATCCTCGGCTGGGCCAACCCCAAGGTCTTCAACCCCGGTGACCGCGCCCGCGCGGTGACGGTCGGCCAGGCCTCGCGTACGCCCAAGCTCACCGAGGACGGCGTCCGGGTGAACCTGACCAGCTCGCCGGTCACGATGATCGAGCCGCACAGCGGCACCAAGACGCTCTGGTCCAACCTCGACCAGGAGTGGGCCAACGTCAAGATCGCCCGCGACGTCCAGGTGCCCGCGGGGACCGACCTGAAGTTCTGGCTCTGGAACAACTACGAGATCGAGGAGGACTGGGACTTCGGCTTCGTCGAGACCTCCGTCGACGGCGGCGCCACCTGGACCCAGCAGAAGGTCTACACCGAAGGCGGCGCCCTGGTCTCCACCGACGACGACTACACCGACCCCAACGGGAACCTCGCCGCGTTCGGCGACAAGAAGTACGGCCTCACCGGCAACACCGACGGCTGGCGGCACGACTACGTCGACCTCACCCCCTTCGCGGGCACGACCGTCAAGCTGCGCCTGACCTACAACACCGACGCCGCCTACACCCCGCGCGGCTGGCACGCCGACGACTTCGCGCTCACCAACGGCGCCCAGACCGTCTGGAGCGACGACCTGGAGGGCGGCCTCAACGGCTGGACGGCCACCGGCGGCAGCTTCAACAACACCAACGGCCAGGGTTGGGCCCTCAACGACGGCAAGCGGGAGGTCTCCCGCTTCTACCTGGCCGAGTGGCGCAACCTCGACGGGTTCGACAAGGGCCTGCAGTACACCTACACCACCAACTACTCGCGTGACGGCGCGTGGAAGGTGGAGAAGGTCAAGTACAACGCCCCCGGCATGCTCGTCTGGTACCGCGACTCGAACTACACCAACAACTCGGTGGCCAACAACCTCGAACTGGCGCCGAGCATCGGCTCCAAGGGCAGCCTGATCCTGGTCGACTCCCACTTCGACCCGCTGCGGCGGACCGGCGTGGCGGCCACGAAGGATCCCACCACGCTCAAGAACATGTCGGGACGCGTGCAGAGCTCGAACGCCGCCTTCTCCTTCGCCAAGACCTACCCCTTCACCGATTGCATCGAGGGGCCGGACGAGCCCTTCAGCGCGTACTGCACCAAGGTGGACGGGCTGAAGGGAGTCTCGGAGTTCACCGACGCCAAGACCTGGTACCCCGGCTTCGAGGCGCGCGGCACCAGCCTGTACTACCGGGACTTCGACGCCTCGGTGGTCGTTCCCTCCAAGGGCGACCAGATGTACAGCACCCGGGTCGTCAACGCCGACGGCACCCCCGCCAACGACTGGTACGGGACCGACATGGGCGGCGGCCACGTCCTCGGCTCCGGAAACCCCGGTGACGAGGGCAAGGCGCTGGGCGTGAAGCTCAAGCTCGTCACCCCGCTGCCGGGTAACCTCGGCGCGATCGTTCAGGTCACCCCGCCCAAGGAGTAACCCCCCCGCAGGAGTATGGCCCCGCCGTCACCGACGGCGGGGCCATACCATTTGAACGGGCGAACACCCGATCGGATAGGGGCAGCGTGGGAGAGCTTCGAAGCAAGGCCGAGCACACCGAGGCCATCAGGACCGAGGGCAGGGTCTGCGTGGTCGTCAACACGCGCTCGCGCCGAGGCCGGCGTCACTACCCGGAGGTGGTCCGCGCGCTGCGGGCCGCGGGGTTCGGGGCGATCCGCTTCTTCCCGGTGGTCGATCCCAAGCGGCTGCGCGCCACCCTGGAGGAGGCCCTGGCCACGGGGCCCGACCTGCTCGTCGTGGGTGGCGGCGACGGCACGCTCAGCTCCGCCGTCAAGCACGTCGCCCACCGCGACGTCGCCCTCGGCGTGCTGCCCCTGGGCACCACCAACAACTTCGTCCGCAGCCTCGGCGTCCCCCTCGACCTCGCCGGAGCCGTCGAGGTGCTGCGCACCGGCAAGGTCGCGGACATCGACCTGGGCATCGCCGGAGACCGCGAGTTCGCCAACCTGGCCAGCTTCGGGGTGTCGGTGGAGGTGGCGGGCAAGGTCAGGCACGGGGTGAAACGCCTTCTCGGCCGCGCGGCCTACCCGCTCACGGCACTGACGATCCTCCCGGGCCACCGGCCCTTCCGGGCCTTCCTCACCGTGGACGGCCGCCGCCACGAGCTGCTCACCCACCAGCTCAACATCGCCAACGGCCGCTTCCACGGCGGCTGGCAGGTCGCCAAGGACATCAGCATCGACAACGGTCGCCTGGTCGCCTACCAGCTCGGCTCGGGCAAGCGTCTGCGCCTGCTGGTGGAGACCATGATCCGGGCCGGTAGCGGCCGCTGGCGCAGCCTCGCGGGTGGTCCATTCGTCGTGGGGCGCGAGATGCACCTGGAGACCGACCCGCCGCTGGCCGCCGACGTCGACGGCGAGGTCCGCCTGATGACCCCCATCACGATCCGCACCGTCCCCAACGGGCTGCGGGTGATGGTCCCCGAGGACTTCGTCGACTCCTGAGCCGCGTTGAGCGTCGCGAACAGGCCGGGACGGCGCCGCGACCGTGCCATCAGCCCAGCGTCGTCGATCCTCGCCGGCGCACCGGGGGAGGCGGCCATGTGCCGGGCTGTGGGTTGACCCCTGCCCCGCCGCGGGCCCGGTTCGCCTTCACGACTGTTTTCCGGTGATCCGCCGGAATCTCATCCTGAGCCTGTCGAGCAGCGGCTCCTGTCCCGGCCCGCTCCCGCCACGGGGGCTCTCCTGGCGCCCGCCCCCGTTCCACGCGGGCGCGTGGGCGTCTCGCGGCTCGCGCCGCTCCGGGCGCTCGGGGGCCGCCACGCCGGTGTTCGCCGCGTCGGGGGTCTGGGGACGGGGGGCCGGTGCGCCGGAATCCGGCGCGGTGAGGGCCGGCGGGCGGGGGCGCCGCGCCCGCCGCAGGTCGGACAGGGCCTCGGCGGCGTCCGGGCGCTTGTGCGTCGCGTGGTCGCGCATGCGCCGGAGCAGGTCCATGATCTCGGCGGACGCCTCACTGGGGGCGGGTTCGGCGTCGGGATTGGCCGGTGGGAGCTCCCCGGTCAGCAGTTGGAAGGCGATCACCCCGGCCGCGTACACGTCGGAGGCGGCGGTCATCCGCTCGGGCATGGCCTGGCACTCGGGGGCCGCGTAATGGGTGTCGAGCACGTTGGGCAGCTCGTTGGCGACGGTGTGCGCGCGGGGGCCGGGCTTGGCGTAGTCGAACCCGGTGAGCATCGCCCGGCCGTTCTCCGTCACCAGCACGCACGCGGGACTGAGCGCCCGGTGGATCACGTTGTTGGCGTGCACGTGGGCCAGGCCCAGCAGCATGTCCTCCACCACGTCCAGCCGGGCGGCGGTGGAGAGCGTGCGGGGGGAGGCGGTGAGGTGCAGGTGCAGCGCCTGACCGTGCACGTCGTCGAGGACCAGTACGAACCGGCTCTCGTCGTCGATGGCGAAGAAGTCACGGGCGCGCACCACGCACGGGTGCGCCGGGATCCTGGTGAGGGCCTGGTAGGCGTTGGTGATCAGCCGTCGTTCGGCCGCTCTCGGCTCCTCCTCCGCCAGGGGGTCGGCCCGGTAGACGCGCAGCAGGACCGTCTCGCTGCCGGGAACCGTCGCGTTGATCGCCCGGTACTCGGTGACCCGGTTGTCGCCGCCCAGCTGTTCCTCCACCTCCCAGCTGCCGAAACGCGGCGGCGCCGTGGAGCGTCGCACGCTCCCGTTGAGCGCCTCGATGATCGCGGTGCCGTACGGCGCGGTGTCCGTGGTGTGGCCGCGCCTGACGCGGGAGGCGTCACTGAGCGTGCCGACGAGCCCGGCCAGGTCGGTGACGTGGCGGGAGTCGCGGCCGGCCGGGTCGACCAGCTCCGCGTCGGCCCCGGTGAGCACCACCAGGCTGTCGACGTAGACCCGGTCCAGCTCGCGCCGCTCCTGGGTGAGCAGCCCCTTGAGCGCGCGCCCGTTGCCGCGCAGCTTGGCGACGGGGGAGCCGAACGCCTCCCGCCGCAGCGGGAACCAGCGGTTCCCCGCGACCTCGATCCTGCCCCGGGTGCCCTTGACGTCGATGACGCAGAGTGAGTGGCCGGTCAGGACGATCACGTCCACCTCGAAGGTGTCGTCGCCGCGGGGCACCTCGATGTTGTGCAGCAGCAGCCAGTCAGGTGGGGCGCTGTCTCGCAGGTGCGCGATGACCCGTCGCTCGGCGTCGTTGACCGGGCTTCCGCCGCCGACGATCTGTGCCATCTCTAGCGTGCCGCCTTCCTGATCGTGCTCATCGTGTCACGCAGTATCTCAAGAGGCTCATCTTCGCCCGTACCTTTACTTTTCCACCACTCGGACACGCGGGCCTCCCTATGATCATGGCCTAGTCCTGGCCGGGAGACGTGATCGGCGTGTTCGGCACGTCGGGCGTCCGTCGGATCTCGAGTGCCAGGCGGGGTATCGCGGCCGCTCGGGAGGCCGAACGTCCTCCTCGCCCGCCGCGGCTCCCGCGGGTCGTGGTGGTGGGGCGGTGTTACCCCTGTGGCTTCCGTGAGCATCGCCGCCGGGCCGATGTTTGCCGCGGTGGGACAGGGTAGGCGTCCTTTCCTGTAAGGGAGGAGGCAGTCCATGGTCAACACCAAGGAGTCACTGCCGACGTCCGAGCTGATTCGGCAGATGTCGGAGCAGGTCTCGCGTCTGGTCAGGGACGAACTCCGCCTGGCCAAGGCGGAACTCACCGAGAAGGGCAAACACGCGGGAATCGGCGCCGGGCTGTTCGGCGGGGCGGGAGTCGTGGCCCTGTTCGGGGCAGGCTCTCTGGTCGCCGCGGTGATCCTGCTTCTCGCGTACGTGATGCCCGCCTGGGTGGCCGCGGCGGTCGTGGGCGTGGTGCTGCTGGCCTTGGCCGGCGTGCTCGGGCTCTCCGGCAAGCGCCAGGTCGCCGAGGCGGCCCCGCCGACCCCCGCGCGGACCATCGAGAGCGTCAGGGACGACATCTACGCGGTGAAGGAGAGGGCCCACCGATGACCGAGACAGACCCGGGGGGACCCGACCGGCCCCGGGCCGAGGCTGGAATCACCGGATCCCGAAGGAAAAGGGTCGGTGCCCCGATAACGCCGGAGGAGAGGGAGTCGCTGAACATCCCGCCGAAGCAGCCGTACGGCACGCCCGGCGGGGATCTCGACGTCCCGGAGTCCGAGCGCGACGGCACGCCCCGGCCTCCGGAGAGCGTGGCCGCCGGCGCCACCCCTTACGCCGACACCGCCGACACCGGTGTCGGCGAGGCGAAGACCGGCAAGATCATCAAAAAAGACGAGAACGACGTGGAAACCGTGCGGCGGGATATCGAGGACGCCCGCCGCGAACTTGGCGACACTGTGGAGGCACTGGTGCACAAGACCGATGTGAAGGGCCGTTTTCAGGAGACCGCCGCCCAGGTGGGTGAGGACCTGCGCAGAGCGAGAGCGGCGACCGCCACCACCGCCACCGAGATGGTCGAACGGGTGAAGGAGGCGACTCCCGAGGTCGTCGGCCGGGTCAAGGAGGCGACCCCCGCCGAGATCAAGGAGGCGGCGGAGAAGGTCACGGCCGAGGCGGGCAAGCGCCCCGTTCTGACGATCGCGGCGGTGGCCGCGTTCGCCCTGGTCGTCTTCCGGGTGCTGCGGAGAGGAAGGAAGCGGTAGCCGGCCGGCGACACCGGCAGGGCCGTCCCCGACGACTCACGGAGGGCGGCCCGAAGCCCTCGGAACCACCCTGACGAGACCGCCGGGGCGACGCGAACCGCCGGATCTCCGGAGATCCGGCCAATAGCCATGCGCTCAGGCGAGCCAAACTCAGGTCTGCCGGGGTAATCTGACCGTTTCCGGGCGGGCGGCGGACCCCCTCCTCTCCGCCTGCCCGGACCTTCCCGCCGCCGATGTCCCGCGGAGCCGCCTTCGCTCCGCCCGGACCTTCACAGCGGCCTGCGCCGACCAGGCCGTATTTTCATAGTGAAAGGCGAAGTATCCGGACTCAGGCACATGCGCGGCCGAGCGCATGTAGCGTTCTCGGGCAGGACATGTTCTCGGGGGACACACGGGAGGTCTCATGCGCCACGCTCTCGGGATCGCCGCAGGCCTCGCGCTCATCGCGGCGGCGCTCTCCCCGCTACCCCAGGCTCAGGCCAGTTGTGTCAGCGCGGCCAGGAAATGCCAGGCCAAACCGCTGATCGGTATCGAGGTGGCGGCCAGGGCCACGTCTCCGGCGGCGCCGGGCGGGCAGGTCTCCTACACCCTTGACTACTCCATGACCCTGACCCCGTCCTTCGCCCCCTACTGGGGCACCTTCTGGGTGGGGGGCCGCTTTCCCGCGGGGCGGGGCCCCAGCAGGGCGGTGCTGCTCGACGCCACCGGCAAGCGGGTCGCCGTCCTGCGCTGCCGCGAGCACTCCGACGGTGTCTGGTGTGCCGCGGGCAGCCACATCCCGCACCGGGGGAGAGTGGTCCTCACCGCCCGTACCGGGGGCAAGGGCGTGACCAGACTCGGTTTCGACAGTTTCGAGGAGCTCGACCGCAAGGAGTCCGAGCGGCGCTTCAGCCGGCGGGAGGCGCGCGCGCGATTCTGCAACCACCGTTTCACCGCGACCGTCACCACCGTCACCACGACGCCGGACTCCTGAGGGGACGAGTCGGACGCCGCACTGACCGGTGTGCACCACCTCAAGATCTGGGTGAGCGGCCTGGCGCGGAGCCGTTCCTGGTACGAACGCGTCCTGGGGCTGGAGCACCACACCGGCTTCGAGGACGAGGAGGTCCACGCCACCCAGGTGGGCCCGGGGGGCGTCTACCGAAATGCGGGCCAGTGCTCCGGCCTTCAGGCCGGGGAGGAGTTCAACGATCAGGACCGGCCCCAGGCTTCGCCCCCGGGCGGGGCCTGAGACACCCGCCGCCGGAGCGGTGGCAAGCCCGGCGCGGCCGTGCCGGGCAGGGCCTTCCCGTGGTCGCCGGGGAGTTCCGACGGGGGTCCGTGGCCCCGGCCGGGGCGATGCGAGATCATGTCCCTGCGGCACCTGGTGAAGTACCTCCAGCGGGCCAGGACCGGCCCGCTCACCCCCGCGGGGCCGCTTTCCCCGAAAGGACCTCGTGATGGACTTCGAACTCAACGAGGAACAGCAGCTGTTCCGCCGGACCCTGCGGGAGTACGTCGACAAGGAGATCGTGCCGGTCGCCCCGGAATGGGAGCGGACCGGCCGCTACCCCACGGAGATCGTCGAGGGCTTCCAGCGGATGGGGCTGTTCGGGATCACGATCCCCGAGGAGTACGGCGGGCTGGCCCTGGACCGGGTGTCGTTCGCCCTGGTCTTCGAGGAGATCGCCCGCGGCTGGATGGGCGTGGCCGGGGTGCTCGGCTCGCACTCCCTGGCCGCCTGGATGATCGCCACCCATGGTACGGAGGAGCAGAGAAGCGCCTATCTGCCGGACCTGGCCACCGGTGCCCGCCGTACCGGCATCGCGCTGACCGAGCCGGCGGCCGGCACCGACCTGCAGGGCATCCAGACGCGGGCCGTCCGCGACGGCGACCACTACGTGATCAACGGCACCAAGACCTGGATCACCAACGCCCGGCACGCCGACCCGATGCCCGTGCTGGTCAAGACCTCCCTCACCGATCCCGCGCACCGGGGCATGTCCATCATCCTGGTCGAGGCGGGAACCCCCGGCTACACGGTCAGCCGCGACCTGCCCAAGCTCGGCTACAAGGGCACCGAGACCTGTGAGATCGTGCTGCAGGACGTGCGGGTCCCGGCCTCGGCGCTGCTCGGCGGGGTCGAGGGGCGGGGCATGCAGCAGGCGCTCTCCGCCCTGGAACTCGGCCGGGTCAACATAGCGGCCCGTGCCGTCGGCGTCTCCCAGTGCGCCTACGACGCCGCGCTGAGCTACTCGCGCGAGCGCCACGCCTTCGGCCGGCCGATCTCCGACTTCCAGGCCATTCAGCTCAAGCTCGCGGACATGGCGACCGACATCCAGGCGGCCCGGCTGCTGACCTACTGGGCGGCGGTCCGCTCCGAGAACGGCGCGGTGAACTCCGAGGCCGCGATGGCCAAGTACTTCGCGTCCGAGGTGGCGCTGCGCACCACCATGGAGGCGATGCGGATCCACGGCGGTTACGGCTACTCCCAGGAGTTCGTCCTCGAACGCCTCTACCGTGACGCGCCCCTGATGGCCATCGGTGAGGGCACCAACGACATCCAGCGGATGGTCATCGCGAAATCTCTCATCTCGGGTACCGCTAAGGTCGGATGGTGATGCGATCTGCCCTTTATGTCCCAGGTGACCAGCCCGAAAAACTCGCCAAGGCGCTCGGCAGGGGAGCCGACAGCCTGATCGTGGACCTTGAGGACGCGGTCCTGCCCGTGCACAAGGAGGCGGCCCGCGCGGCCGTCGCCGCGTGGCTGCGCGGGCTCGGCCCCGACACCCCCGAGATCTACGTACGGATCAATCCCGGCGCGGCCGGACACGACGACCTTCGGGCGGTCGCCCTGCCCGGGGTGCGCGGGGTCTGCGTGGCCAAGACCGAGTCGGCCGCCGAACTGGAGGCCGTCGACGCCGTGCTCGCCGCCGCCGAGGCGGCCCAGGGACTGCCGGGCGGCTCCATCGTGGTGTGCCCCCTGCTGGAGAGCGCCGCCGCGATCCTGGCGGCCCCGGAGATCGCCAGGGCGCCCCGTGTCTCGCGCCTGCAGATCGGCGAGGCCGATCTGCGCGCCGACCTCGCGGTCGAGACCGGCCCCGACGAGCGCGAGCTGCTGTGGGCTCGCTCCCAGGTCGTCCTGGCCTCGGCGGCCGCCCGGCTCGCCCCGCCCCTCGCCCCGGTCAGCACCGACTTCCGCGACCTCGACGCCCTGCGCGTCTCCACCCTCGCCCTGAAACGCCTCGGTTTCCGCGGCAGGGCCTGCATCCACCCCGCCCAGGTGGCCGTCGTCAACGAGGTCTTCACCCCTTCGGAGGAAGAGCTCGACCGGGCTCGTGACCTGATCGCCCGCTTCGAGGCGTCCGGATCAGGTGTCGTCACCGACGCCAGGGGCCAGATGGTCGACGAGGCGGTGGTGAGGGCCGCCCGCCGCCTCCTATCCTGACGTGATGCCAGATGAACGGTGTCTGTTCTGCGCCATCGCGGCGGGGGAGCGCCCGGCCCACGTCGTCGTCTCCGACGGCGTGGCCGTGGCCTTCCTGGACACGCGTCCGGTCTTCAAGGGCCATGTCCTGGTGGTCCCGCTGACCCACGTCGAGACGCTGGCGGACCTGCCGGTGCCGATGGTCGGCCCGTTCTTCGAACGCGTCCGTGCCGTCGCCGCCGCCGTCGAGTCGGGCCTGGCGGCGGCCGGCACGTTCGTCGCGGCGAACAACCGCGTCAGCCAGAGCGTCCCGCACCTGCACGTCCACGTGGTCCCCCGTAACCGCAAGGACGGCCTGCGCGGCTTCTTCTGGCCCCGTACGAGATACGACGACTCCGCCGAGGCCGAGACCTACGCCCGCCGGGTCCGCGAGGCCCTCGGCCCCGCCCCGCCGGTCTCCTGAACCGCCGGACCGCCTCCGGCCTCGGGGGCGGTGGCGAGGGGTTTCGCGGGTACCCGTCCGCGTCGCTCGCCGGAGCGGGCTCCCCGAGCGGGTTCGCCCGGGACGGGGGCTTGTCCGGAGAGCGGGGGCCGGTCGTCTTGATCTACATCGTAAAGGCGCCCGGGACGGTCGCCGGCCGCACACCACAGGAGGGCCGGATCGCCGCCAGGCGGAGCCCGCCCCGTTCTGACCGGATACGGAAGGTCGGTGTGATCCGCATGGGCCGGGCGCGGGTGGGGCCGGGCGTATAAGGTCCGGAGCGTGGAACCCGTCATCGCCGTGTTGCTGGTCGTCGCCCTGATCGGGGTACCCGCCCTGGTGCTGTGGCGGGTGTTGCGAGGGCGCAGGGAACTGGGCAGCAGCCCGGCCGAGCGGGCCACGTTCGAGACCCTGCACACCGCCTCCCTCGCCGCGCCGCCGCTGCGGGCCGGGCTGACCGAGGCGGGGGCGCAGAAGGCGTCCCGGCACCTGCGGGAACTGCTGGGCTCCCCGGCGCTGGCGGTCACCGACGAGGAGAGGCTGCTGGTCTACGACGGTGAGGGCGACGACCATCACGCCCGCGAGGCGTTCACCCACGCCGCCAAGACGCTCACCGGGGGCCGGACCCGGGTCCTCGGCCCCGAAGTCGTCTGGTGCGATCTTCCCGAGTGCCCGATCAGGTTCGCCGTGGTGGTGCCGCTGACCACCGACGGGCGGGTGGTCGGTTCCCTGGCCGCGTACGGCGGGCACGCCTCCGCGGGGCTGGTCAGGGCCGTCCACGAGGTCGCGAACTGGGTCGACTCGCAGCTGGAGCTGGCCGAACTCGACAGGTCCAGGACACGCCTGATGGAGGCCGAGGTCCGGGCGCTGCGTGCGCAGATCTCCCCGCACTTCATCTACAACTCGCTGACGACCATCGCCAGCTTCGTCCGTTCCGATCCCGACCGCTCCCGTGAGCTGTTGCTGGAGTTCGCCGACTTCACCCGCTACTCTTTCCGGCGGCACGGGGAGTTCACCACGCTGGCCGAGGAACTGCGTTCCATCGACCGCTACCTCACCCTGGAACGTGCCCGCTTCGGCGACCAGCTTCAGGTGACGCTGCGCATCGCCCCGGAGGTGCTCGCGGTCGCGGTTCCGTTCCTGTGCCTGCAGCCGCTGGTGGAGAACGCGGTCCAGCACGGGCTGGAGAGCAAGCCCGGGATAGGGCGCATCTCGATCGTCGCGGAGGACGCCGGGGCGGAATGCCGGATCAGTGTGGAGGACGACGGCGTCGGCATGGAACCGGACCGCCTGCGCCGCATCCTGGCCGGTGACGCCGACGAGCGCTCGGGGGCGGGAGGAGTGGGGCTGGTCAATGTGGACGAGCGGTTGCGCCAGGTCTACGGGGACGAGTACGGCCTGGTGGCGGAGACGGCCAAGGGGGCGGGTACGAAGGTCAGCGTCCGCCTGCCGAAGTACCACCCGGGTGTCTCCGTCCGTTGAACCGTGCCCGCTCGGCCGCCCGGTTCGCGGTCGGGTTCCCTCGGTGCTCTGCCCGTCGGCCCGCCGTGCCGTCCACCGGTCGCCCGCCCGGCCGCCGGGCTCTCCAGCGTGACCGGCCTTCCGAATCCGATTAGGTCCTCCCCCGGAATATGAAAAAGTTGACAGGCGATGTCTAATTCATCACCCTCTAGAAATTCCCGCGTGAACGACCTGGAGGAGTGACCGTGACCGGCCTGCGTGTCCTTGCGGTGGACGACGAGCTTCCCGCGCTGGAGGACCTGGCCTACCTGCTCCGGGACGACCCCCGCATCGGGGAGGTCTCCCTGGCCAGGGACGGGGCCGCCGCGCTGCGCGTGCTGGACCGGGCGATCGCCGACGGGCGGCCGATCGACGCGGTCTTCCTCGACATCCGGATGCGCGGTCTGGACGGGGTGGTGCTCGGCCGCCTGCTCTCGCAGTTCGCCAACCCGCCCCGGGTGGTCTTCGTGACGGCCTACGAGGAGCACGCGGTGGACGCCTTCGAGATCAAGGCGGAGGACTACCTGCTCAAGCCGGTACGGCCGGAGCGGCTGGCCGAGGCCATCCGGCGGGTGTTCGTCTCGGCGGAGCTGCCGGAGAGCGAGGGCGCGGGCCGTGCCGACCCCGACACCATCCCGGTCGAACTGGGCGGTGTCACCAGGTTCGTGGCCAGCACCGAGGTCCGCTACGTCGAGGCGCAGGGTGACTACGCCCGCCTGCACACCGCGGGCGGCAGTCACCTCGTGCGCATCTCGCTGGCCACGTTGGAGGAGCGCTGGTCGTTGGCGGGTTTCGTCCGGGTGCACCGCAGCCACCTGGTCGCGGTCAAGCACATCGACGAGTTGCACATCGACTCGGGCCGGTGTGTGGTCCGCATCGGTGAGACCGAGATCCCGGTCAGCCGCCGCCACACCCGTGAGCTGCGCGACCTCCTGGTCCGCCGGGCGCGCAAGGGCAGGCAGGAGTGAGCCGCGACCCGGGGGCCAGGGAGGAGTCCGAGCCGCGCCGGTGGATCACCGACCGGTCGCGCAAGGATTCCGAGCGGTCACGTAAGGAGCCCGATCGCTCACGCAGGGAGTCCGAGCGGCCGCGGCGCGAGGTGGTGACCAGCCCTCGCACCATGGCCCCCCGTCATCCCCGCTACCCGGTCACCCGGGAGATCGACGAGCAGACCCGGCTGGGTGAGATCTACATGCACTCGCTGGTCCGCACCCAGTTCCGGCTGGCCCTGTTCGTCTGCACGGTGCTGGGCTGTGTGGTGGTGGGGCTGCCGCTGCTGTTCCTGCTGGTGCCCGAGTTGCACGCGGTCCGCCTGCTGGGGATCCCGCTGCCCTGGGCGGTACTGGCCGGTCTGATCTACCCGGCGTTCGTGATCGGTGCCTGGCTCTACGTCCGGCAGGCGGAGCGGAACGAGCGCCACTTCGCCGAGCTGGTGGACAGGGCACGTTGACCCCCCTTCAGGGCCGGGAGCCCGAGGTCTCCACACCGGGAGGCGTCAGATGAGCACCGCGTACGGTGTGACGGCGGTCGTGCTGGTGGTGCTGGCCGCGGTGCTGATCGGCGCCTTCGGGATCCGGCTGTCGCGGACCACCTCCGACTTCTACGTCGCCTCCCGCACGGTCTCCCCGCTGTGGAACGCCTCGGCCATCGGCGGGGAGTATCTGTCGGCCGCGAGCTTCCTGGGCGTCGCCGGGCTGATCCTCACCTACGGTGCGGACATGCTCTGGCTGCCGGTCGGCTGGACGGGCGGTTATCTGGTGCTGCTCGTTCTGGTCTCGGCTCCGCTGCGCCGTTCGGGCGCCTACACGCTGCCGGACTTCGCCGAGGCGAGGCTGGAGTCGATGGCGGTGCGGCGGATGGCGGGGGTGCTGGTCGTGCTGATCGGCTGGCTGTACCTGATGCCGCAGTTCCAGAGCGCGGGCCTGGTCCTGCGGGCCATCACCGGCGCCCCGGAGTGGGCGGGGGGCCTGCTGGTGGCGGCCGTGGTCGCGGTGAACGTGATGTCTGGGGGCATGCGGTCGATCACGTTCGTGCAGGCCTTCCAGTACTGGCTGAAGCTCACGGCCCTGGCCGTGCCGCTGGCGTTCCTGTTGCTGGCGTGGCGGAGCGGGGGAGCCCCGGGGCTGAGCGAGCGGGATGTGGCGACCTGGGCGCTGCCGCTCTCCAGCGGCAGGGAGTACGGTCTCTACTCGACCTACTCGCTGATTTTGGCCACGTTCCTGGGCACCATGGGGCTGCCGCACGTGCTGGTCCGCTTCTACACCAATCCCGACGGCCGGGCCGCCCGCCGTACGACGCTGGTGGTCCTGTCGCTGCTCGGGGGTTTCTACCTGCTGCCGGCCGTCTACGGCGCGTTGGGCAGGATCTACGTCCCGGAGCTGGAGGGCAGTGACACGGTGGTGCTCACGCTGCCGGGGCGGCTGATCGGCGGTGTGGCCGGTGACCTGCTGACGGCGCTGGTGACGGCCGGGGCGTTCGCGGCGTTCCTGTCGACCTCCTCCGGGCTGACGGTCTCGGTCGCCGGGGTCATCGGGCAGGACATTCTCAAGGGCGGGGTGCGGTCGTTCCGGGCGGCGGCGGTGCTCGCCGTGATCGTTCCGCTGGGCCTGGCGGTCCTGGCCCGCTCGCTGCCGGTCGCCGACGTCGTTGGCCTGGCGTTCGCGGTGGCGGCCTCCTCCTTCTGCCCGTTGCTGGTGCTGGGCATCTGGTGGCGGCGGCTGACTCCCGCCGGGGCGATGGCGGGGTTGCTCGTCGGTGGCGGCCTGGCCTGCGGCGCGGTTCTGATGACGATCGGAGGGGGGCCCTATCCCGGTCTGGTGGGTGCCATGCTGGCCCAGCCCGCCGCGTGGACGGTGCCGATCGCCTTTCTCGTCATGGTGCTGGTCTCGCTGCTGACGCCGGGGCGCATCCCGCCGAACGTGGCCCGTACGATGGTGCGCCTGCACACCCCGGAGATCCTCAACCTGGATCGGGGTGACTGGCGGCCCCGCTCCTCCTGACGGGTCCGGCGAGCCGCCCGGCCGGGTCTCTTCGGCGGCGACCGTTCGTCGCGCGGGACAGACCTTTCACCGCAAGCCGCGTCCAGCTGAACGCGACGCGGCGGCGCCTCGGCGAAGAGTCCGCGAGCGGGTCTCCACGAGGGGTGGCGTCTCCTCCTACGTTGTCCGTGATCCAGATCACATTTGTGGGAGGTCTTGTGACCGCCAGGCAACATGACTCATCGGTCTACGAAGAGATTCAGGCCGGTGAACAGTTCCAGGAGTTGAAGAGGCGTTTTCGGGCCTGGGCGTTCCCGATGACCGCGGCGTTCCTCGGGTGGTACCTGCTCTACGTCGTCCTTTCCGGCTGGGCGCGTGACTTCATGGGCACGAAGGTCCTGGGCAACATCAACGTGGCGCTGATCTTCGGTCTGCTCCAGTTCGTGTCGACGTTCGGGATCGCCTGGGCCTACTCCCGTTTCGCCGAGAAGAAGCTCGACCCGCTGGCTGACGAGATCCGTCACCAGGCCGAGGGGAAGACCGAATGAGCCACCAGACCCTGTCCACGATCCTGTTCCTGCTCTTCGTCGCGGGAACGCTGGGGATCACCTTCTGGGCCAGCCGCAACACCAAGGACGCCACCGACTTCTACGCCGGTGGCCGGTCCTTCAGCGGTGTGCAGAACGGCCTCGCCATCGGTGGCGACTACATGTCGGCCGCGAGCTTCCTGGGCATCGCGGGGATCATCGCGCTGTCGGGCTACGACGGCTTCCTGTACTCGATCGGCTTCCTGGTCGCCTGGCTGGTGGCGCTGCTGCTGGTCGCCGAGCTGATGCGCAACTCCGGCAAGTTCACCATGGCCGACGTGCTGGCCTTTAGGATGAGCCCCCGTCCGGTCCGTACCGCGGCGGGTGTCTCCACCATCACGGTGTCGATCTTCTATCTGCTGGCCCAGATGGTCGGCGCGGGCGCGCTGGTCGGTCTGCTGCTCGGTGTCACCTCGCCGACGGGCAAGGCGCTCACGATCGTCGGTGTCGGCGTCCTGATGATCGTCTATGTGGTCGTCGGCGGGATGAAGGGCACCACCTGGGTGCAGATCGTCAAGGCGGTGCTGCTCATGGGCGGTGCCACCCTGGTCACCCTGCTGGTGCTCGGCCACTACGGTTTCAACCTGTCCGGCCTGCTCGGCGACGCCGCCGCGCAGAGTGACAAGGGTCAGGCGTTCCTTGAGCCCGGTCTGAAGTACGGCACCGAGGCGCAGGGCATCGCGGGCAAGATCGACCTGATCAGCCTGGGCCTGGCACTGGTGCTCGGCACCGCGGGCCTGCCGCACATCCTGATCCGCTTCTACACGGTTCCCACCGCGCGGGAGGCGCGTAAGTCGGTGCTGTGGGGCATCGGCATCATCGGCGTCTTCTACCTGCTGACCCTGGTGCTCGGCTTCGGCGCGGCGGCGCTGGTCGGTGGCCAGGCGATCACGGCGCAGGACAAGGCGGGCAACACGGCGGCGCCGATGCTCGCCGAAGCGATCGGCAAGGCCATCTTCGGCGACGTCGGAGGCACGATCCTGCTGGCCGTCATCGCGGCGGTCGCCTTCGCCACGATCCTGGCGGTCGTCGCCGGGCTGACGCTGGCGTCGAGTTCCTCCTTCGCCCACGACCTGTACGCGCACGTTTTCAAGCGCGGCAACGTCACCGACCGGGAGGAGGTGCTGGTCGCCCGGATCTCGGCCTTCGTCATCGGCGCGGTCGCCATCGGGCTCGGCATCCTCGCCCAGGGGCAGAATGTGGCCTTCCTGGTGGCGCTCGCCTTCGCCGTGGCGGCCTCGGGCAACCTGCCCGCGATCCTCTACAGCCTGTTCTGGAAGCGGTTCAACACCGCCGGCGCGGTCTCGGCCATCTACGGTGGCCTGGTCTCCGCGCTGGTCCTGGTGGTCTTCTCGCCGGTCGTCTCGGGCAGTGCCACCGCGCTGTTCCCCGACGCGAACTTCGCCTGGTTCCCGCTGAGCAACCCCGGTATCGTGTCGATCCCGCTCGGCTTCCTGGCCGGGTTCGTCGGCGCGCGCCTCAGCAAGGAGTACAGCGCGGGCAAGTACGCGGAGATCGAGGTCCGCTCGCTCACCGGCATCGGCGCCGAGCAGGCCACCTCGCACCAGCCTGTCGGCGGGGTCCAGCGGCTGCCCGGTACCGACCCTGAGCTGGAGCCCAGTGCCGACTAGGTTCCGATGTGGCACAGCCTGAAACCGACCGGGGTCCGGCCGCACCGCGGCCGGGCCCCGTCGTGTCCTTCTAGCGGGACGCCTCGTCCAGCAGGGCCAGCTCGTCCTCGGACAGCGTCAGGTCGGCGACCGCGAGCAGCGGCCGAAGCTGTTCGACGTTGCGGGCGCTGGCGATCGGCGCGGCCACCGTGGGCTGGGCGGCCAGCCAGGCGAGGGCGACGGTGGCCGGGGCGGCTCCGTGGGAGGCGGCGACCTTGTCCAGGGCGTCGAGCACCCTCGGCCCGCGCTCGGAGTGGAGGTACTGCGACGCCTGGCCCGCGCGGGGGCTGTCCACCGTGATCCCCGGCCGGTACTTGCCGGTCAGGAAGCCGCGGGCCAGGCCGAAGTACGGTGTGCTGGTCAGCCCGGCCTCGGCCACCACGTCTCGCAGTGCCCCCTCGTAGTCGCGTTCGAGAAGGTTGTAGTGCTGCTGCAGCACCCCGTACCGCGCCAGGCCGTCCCGTTCGGAGATCTCCAGTGCCTCCGCGAGCCGCTCGGCGCTGTAGTTCGAGGCGCCGATGTTCCGCACCTTGCCCTCGGTGACCAGGTCGTCGAACGCGCCCAGGGTCTCCTCCAGAGGTGTGGCCGCGTCGTCGATGTGGGCCCAGTACAGATCGATGTAGTCGGTACGCAGCCGCCGGAGCGAGTCCTCGGCCGCCGCTCGGATGTTGGCCGCCGACAGCCCGGTGCGGCCGTTCAGTGAACCCACCTTGGTCGCCACCACGATCCGGTCACGGTTGCGGCGGGAGGCCGTCCATTCGCCGATGACGGTCTCGGACTCACCGCCGACGTGTCCGGGCGCCCACGCGGAGTAGACGTCCGCGGTGTCGATGAAATTGCCGCCCGCCTCGGCGTAGGCGTCCAGGACCGCGAAGGAGTCGTTCCGGTCCGCGGTCCAGCCGAATACGTTGCCGCCGAGACAGAGAGGAAACAGGTTCAGCTCAGAAAAGCTCATGGGCTAACTCTATTTCTCGAGTAATCGCGCGGGTACGGGGCATCGGTGACAGCCGTCGGAGCACTATTATGTGCGGCGTCAATAAGACTGTCGGAGGCTCCCATGGCACCCGGTTCACGGTTACGCGGACTCCTCGTCGGTGCTGTGATCGCGGGCGGTCTTTTCGTCCTGGCGGTGGCCGCCGCGATCGCCCTGATCTCCAACCAGCGCGGGACAGTCGCGGACCCGCCGGTCCCTTCCACCTCGGAGCGGCCCCGCACGCCGGACGCGTCCAGGAGACCGGGAGGGGGGCCCGACGGTGTTCCCGACGGTGTTCCCGACGGTGTTCCCGACGGTGTCGAGGTGGTCGGGGAGAAGCGGTCCGGTGGCCGCCGGATGGACCTGACCCTGCGCTCGGCGGCCCTCGACGACGTCACCCGGGTGCGACTGCTGCTGCCCAAGGGCTGGTCCAGGGACGCGGGCAGGACCTGGCCGACGCTCTGGCTGCTGCACGGGGGGCTCGACGACTACGCGGGATGGTCGAGGTCCGACGTCGAGAGGTTCACGGAGAACGATCAGGTCATCGTGGTCATGCCCGACGGCGGCAAGTGCGGAAGCTACTCCGACTGGTACAACGGCGGCGAGGGCGGGCCGCCCAGGTGGGCGACCTACCACCTCAAGGAGCTGCTTCCGCTGCTGGAGAGCAGGTACGCCGCGGGCAAGGAGCGGGCCATCGCCGGATACTCCATGGGCGGCCAGGGCGCGATGCTGTACGCGGCGGCCGGTGGTTTCAAGGCCGCGGCCTCCTTCAGCGGCGCGGTGCACATTCTCATGCCCGGGGTCGACCTGGCGGTCATGCTCGGCACCACGGCGGGCTGTTTCGGCACCGACTGGAAGCGGATCTGGGGCGATCCGCGGGAGAACCGCGAGGTGTGGGAGCGGCACGACCCGTACCATCTGGCGGACAGGTTGCGCGGGGTCCGTCTTTACCTGGCCTCGGGCGACGGCGGCAGGGGGGACGGTGAGCTCTTCGGGGACATCACCGAGGAACTCGCCAACAAGGCGACACTGGCCTTCGCCGGTCGCCTGCAGTCGCTGGACATTCCCTTCCAGCCCCACTTCTACTCGGGGCGCCACAACATGACCTACTGGAACCGGGAACTCCGCCGGGCGCTGCCCATGCTCCTGGAGGCTGTCGGAGCCCGATGATCCCTTTGCGGCTGCTCCCGCCGACCGCGAGGACGAATATTGGACATAAGGGGGCATAAAGGAAGAGGGGAAGGTCGCCCGAACGCTTCGCCGTCCGGCGGCGATGTTTCTCCGGGAGGCACCGACGGCGATTCTCCGGGAGGCACCGATGGCGATCGCGACGATCAACCCGGCCACGGGCGAGACCCTCAGGACGTTCGACCCGATCGGCGAGGAGGAGGTGGAACGGCGGCTGGCACTCGCCGCCTCCGCGTTCCAGGAGTACCGGGCGGTCGACTTCAAGCAGCGGGCGGTCTGGATGCACGCCGCCGCCGGCCTGCTCCGGGCCGAGCAGGACCGGCTGGCACGGCTGGTGACCACCGAGATGGGCAAGACGCTGGCCGCCGCCCACTGCGAGGTGGACATGTGCGTGCGGGAGATGCGCTTCTTCGCCGACCACGCCGAGGAGTTCCTCGCGGACGAGTCGGCGGACGGGGCCGCCGTGGGCGCGCGGCAGGCGTACGTGCGCTACCAGCCGCTGGGCGCCCTCCTCGGGATCACCTCGTGGGACTTCCCCCTCTGGCAGGTGGTCAGGTCTGCCGCGCCCGCCCTGATGGCGGGCAACGTCTGCCTGTTCAAGCACGCGCCGAACGTGCCGCAGACGGCGCTGCACCTGGGTGGGCTGTTCGCCAGGGCCGGTTTTCCCGAGGGATGCGCGCAGGTCCTGCCGATCGAGCCCGAGCAGGTCGAGCCGTTGCTGCGCGATCGGCGCGTGGCGGCCGTCACCCTCACCGGGGCCGATCGGGAGGGCCGCCCGGTCGCCGCGATCGCGGGCTGGGAGATCAAGAAGACGGTCCTGGAACTGGGCGGCTCCGACCCCTACGTCGTCATGCCCTCCGCCGACCTGGGCGAGGCCACCGCCGTCGGGGTCACCTCGCGGGTGCGCAACAACGGCCAGTCCTCCGTCGCGGCCAAGCGGTTCATCGTGCACGAGGAGGTCTACGACGACTTCGCCGGGCTGTTCGTGGCGCTGATGGAGTCGCTGAGGCTCGGCGACCCCGCGGACGAGGCGACGGACGTGGGACCGCTCGCCACCCGGCA
Organism: Streptosporangium sp. NPDC049644; assembly: GCF_040675205.1. Taxonomy (NCBI): domain Bacteria; kingdom Bacillati; phylum Actinomycetota; class Actinomycetes; order Streptosporangiales; family Streptosporangiaceae; genus Streptosporangium; species Streptosporangium sp. NPDC049644. The sequence continues at coordinate 35,576 of NZ_JBFAOJ010000061.1, forward strand.
GGGCCGCGACCACGTCGAGTCACAGGTCGCCAACGCCGCGGGGCTCGGTGCCCGGGTGCTCTGCGGGGGAGTGAGCCCGGATCGGCCCGGCTGGTTCTACGAACCGACCGTGATCACCGGCATCACCTCCGAGATGCGGGTGTTCCACGAGGAGGTCCGCGGCCCGGTGGCCGCGCTGTACCGGGTCGCGGACATCGACGAGGCGATCGCCCTGGCCAACGCGACCCCCTTCGGGCTCGCCGCCGCCGCCTGGAGCGGCGACGTGGCGGAGCAGGAACGCCTCGTCTCCGAGATCGAGGCCGGCATGGTGTACGTCAACGGGATGGTCTCCGCCTACCCTCAACTACCGTTCGGTGGTGTCAAGGGCTCCGGGTACGGGCGCGGGCTGTCGGCGTACGGCATCCGGGAGTTCTGCGACGCCAAGACGGTCTGGATCGGCTGATCGCCCGCCGCGTCTCGGCGCGGGGCCCTCAGGCGGGCACCATCTGCCTGGCCGGGAGGCTGTCCACCGGGTTGAGCCGCCCGGCGGGCTCGATCTGCTGCATCAGCTCGTCCATGGCCTCCTGCAGGTGGCCCATGAGCCGCCACACGTCGGCCACCCGGTCCGGGCAGGACAGGATGCCGAAGTCGAGCGAGCCGTCGTAGGAGAAGCAGGTGATGTTGACCCCGCCGCTCACGTCGGTCAGCACCGACATGGGGTGGTAGGCGAGCACCCTGGCCCCGCACAGGTACAGCGGGAGCTGCGGTCCCGGCACGTTCGAGACGATCAGATTGATCGGCGGCAGCATGATCGAGGCCAGCCGGAACACCGTGGAGGTCGCCAGCGCGGTGACGGCCGCGGGCAGCATCGACGACAGCTCGCCCAGCCAGCCGGCGGGGGAGCCGGCGAACCGCCGCTTGGCGGTGTGCATCGTCCGCGCCATGACGCGCAGGCGCTCGCGGGGACAGGCCAGGTCGGTCGGGATGGGGGTGACCATGACGGAGATCTGGTTGCCGACCACGTCCCGGGCGCTCGCGGTGCGGACCGCGACCGGGACCGCGGCGATCAGCGGCCGATCGGGCAGCGCGTCGCGCTCGCGCAGCCAGGCGCGCAGCGCCGAGGCGCACAGCGTCATGACCACGTCGTTGACACTGGCCCCCGAGCTCCTGGCCACCCGTTTGACGTCCGCCAGCGGGATCGACCCGTAGGAGAAGCGCCGCTCGGGGCCGATCGGGCCGTTGAACGGTGTGCGCGGCGCCGTCAGCACGGGCAGTTCCGGCAACTCCCGCCCTCTTCCGGTGATCATCCGGGTGGCGGCGGCCACCTGCCGGGCACCCGGCAGCGCCGAGGCCAGGGGCATCGTGTCGAGTTCGGTCGCCATGCGACCCAGCGAGTACAGCGTTCTGGCGGGCTGCATCACCGACCTGGCCACGGCTCCGGCGAGCATGCCCGCCAGACCGGGGGCGGTGGTCCGCGGCGTGGGCGCGGGCCGCTCGACGACGCGAGGCTCGGGCGTCAGATCCAGCAGCGCGGCGAGCGTCTCCGCTCCCGAGACCCCGTCGATGGCGCAGTGGTGGACCTTGGCGTACAGGGCGACCCGGCCACCGGTCAGTCCCTGGATGAGATGCATCTCCCAGAGCGGGCGGCCCCGGTCGAGGCGCCGCTCGTGGATCCGGGCCACCTCCTCGGCGAGCTGGGCGTCGTCGCCCGGCGCGGTCAGGGTCACCTCGTGGACGTGGCCGGCGACGTCGAGATCGGGGTCCTCCGTCCAGTACGGCCGGTCGAGGTCGAACGGCACGGTGGCCAGGCGGAGCCTCAGCGCCGGGGCCAGGTGCACCCGCTCGCGGAGCAGCCCGATCAGGCACTCGCGGGTGACGGCCCCCGCCCGGGAACAGGCCGGGTCGAGGATGGCGAGCCCCGCGACATGGGCCGCCGTGGTCGCCGACTCTGCGTGAAGGAACTGCGCGTCGAGCGCGGTCAGCTGGCGCATCGGTCGAGCCTCCTGGCGGAAGATGGGAGAACACGTATTGCCATCATCAGGTCGGCACGTTTCCCTCTCGTTTCCTCCGTGGGACCGCGGATGTCTTTCCGACGAGGTCCGGAGGCCCAGCCGATCATCGCGCTAGGTGACATTCCCATTCCGCTCGGTAGTCACGCCTGTCGGATGGAGGTGTCCCGGCAATTCTTTCCGAAGGCGATACCCGGGTACGGGCATCCGGAGCCGCGGACCGGGCCGTTCGGCCCGATCGGGCTCCCGGTCAACCGCTCACGACGGTCACGGGGTGGCGGACGACGGCGTCGAAGAGGTAGCCGAAGTCGTTGTGCGTGGTGTGCGACGGCTGGACCGCGCCGGTCTCGTCGGTGGCGCGGGCGAGCAGGAAGTGCCGGCCGGTCTCCGCGGGTTTCCAGGTGACCTGCCAGCGGGTCCAGGTGGATGCCACGTGCGGTCCGCGCAGCGGAGCGCGCTGCCAGGTGGTGCCGCCGTCCAGGCTCACCTCCACGTCGGCGATCCGGCCGTTGCCCGACCACGACCGCCCGCGCAGCAGGTAGGGACGCCCGGCGACCAGGGTGGCGTTCCAGGGCAGCTCGAAGGCGCTCCTGATCCCCCGCGTGGTCAGCGGGGCGCCGCCCTGCGGCGGGTAGGCGTCGCCGAACATCCGGTAGAACTCGGTGTTCCAGGGCGAGGACAGCGGCGAGGTGGACACCTCGATGTCGCCGACCCACTTGACCGAGGCCAGGCCGATCCAGCCGGGGACGACCAGCCGCACGGGGTGGCCGTGGTCGGGCGGGAGCGGCTCGTCGTTCATCTCGTAGGCGAGGATGACGTCCCGCAGCGCCTTGGCCGCCGGGATCGGGCGGCGTACCCGGCCGTGGTCGACCCCGTCGGCCACGTAGGCGGGGTCGAGTCCGCGGGCCATGACGTCGACGGCGTCCGGGGTGATCCCGGCCCGTTCCAGCACCGTGGCCAGCGGCACCCCGCGCCAGCGGGCCACCCCGATGCCGCCGAGCCGCCACGGGGTGCCGGCGACCTCCTGGTGCTGCTGGGTGGTGAAGAGGCTCCGCCCGTTGCCCGCGCACTCGATCGCCACGTCGCGTGTCACCGAGGGCATCGCGAGTAGTTCCTCGTAGCCGAAACTCCGGGAGGCGCTCAGGCCCGTGCCGTGCAGCCGCAGCCGCCAGGTGGCCGCGTCGACGATCGGGGTGGAGGTGTGGTTGCGGACGAAGAACCGGTCGTTGGGCACGTGGAACCCGACGTCGCCCATGGCGTCCCAGCGCATCTCGGCATTGGTCTCGTGCTCGACGAACAGCTCCGGCGGCAGCGGCTTGACGATCCCCGAGGCGGACGGGTCGTCGCCGGCCCTGTCATCAAGGTCCCTGTCGTCGAGGGTCCTGTCGTCGAGGGTCCTGTCGTCGAGGGTCCTGCCGTCGACGGTGGCCAGTCGGAGCCGGTCGGGGGCCTCCTGTGGAGTCCGCCCGGCTCGGGCGCGCCGGCGGACGGCCTCGTCGTCGAGGTTCTCGTACGGCATCCGGCACCACTCCTCTCTACACCTATTTCCTACCAGTAAACTATGTAATATGCGACGGGTGTCACGCCCTCGCCGCTCTCAATCATCCCCTCAACGACCGAGGAAAGCCAGCAACCGCTCCAGGGGCCAGGTGTTGATCACGTCGTCGCCGGTGAGCCAGCCGCGCTGGGCGACACCGATGCCGAACCGCTGGTTGTCGAGATGGGGGATCGCGTGGGCGTCGCTGTCGATGGAGAATCTCACGCCGTGGTGCTGTGCCAGCCGCACCAGGTCCGAGGGGAGGTCGGAGCGGTCCGGAAAGGAGTCGATCTCCATCGCGGTGCCGGTGCGGGCCGCGGCGCGGAACACCTCGTCCCAGTCGGCGTCCACCGGTCCTCGGGCGCCGATCCTGCGGGTGGTCGGGTGGCCGATGATGTGCACGTGGGGGTTCTCGCACGCGGTGACGAGGCGCCGGGTCATCTCCTCGCGGGACTGGGTGAAGTGCGAGTGGATGCTGGCCACGCACACGTCGAAGCCCGCCAGCACCTCGGCCGGCCAGTCGACCGAGCCGTCGGGGGCGATGTTCAGCTCGCTGCCGTGCAGCAGCCGCATCCCCGGGTATCTCTCCTGCAGCCGGCGCAACCGCTCGCGCTGCTCCAGGGCCTTGTCCAGCGTCATCCGCTGCATCGCCAGGTCGGGGGCGTGGTCGGTCACCGCGTAGTAGGAGTAGCCGCGAGCGTGGGCGGCGGCGACCATGTCCTCCAGCGAGGCGATCCCGTCGGTCAGGTCGGTGTGGGTGTGCAGGTCGCCCCGCAGATCCTCCAGGGTGACCAGCTCGGGCAGCTCACCGGCGAGCGCGGCGGCGATCTCACCGGTGTCCTCGCGCAGGGTCGGCGGGATCCACGCCATGCCGAACGCCTCGAAGACCTCCTCCTCGGTCGCGGCCGCGATCACCCGCTCCCCCTCGAAGAGGCCGTACTCCGACAGCTTCCAGCCCTTCTTCACCGTGATCTCCCGCAGGTGCACCGTGTGCTCCTTGGAACCGGTGAAGTACATCAGCGCGGCGCCCCACGACTCGGCGGGGACCAGGCGCAGGTCGACCTGGACACCCTGGGCGGTGCGGATCGAGGTCTTCTTGTCGCCCGAGGCGATGACCTCCGCGACGTAGGGCTGGGCCTTGAAGTCGTCCATCAGCGACTCGGGGCCGACCGCGAGGATGTCGACGTCGCCGACGGTGTCCTTCATCCGGCGCAGCGACCCGGCGTAGGCGATCCGCTCGGCACCCGGCAGCGAGGCGATGACCCGCTCCGCCAGGTCCATGGCGACTCCGGTGTGCATCCTGGCGCTGTTCTCCGCCAGGTGCTCGACCCCCTTGAGCAGGTTTTCCACGGTCTTGGCGCCGAAGCCCCTGACGCCCTCGAGACGCCCCTCCCCGATGGCCTTCGCCAGGGCCTCGGGGGAGTCGATGCCCAGTTCCTGGTAGAGGAAGACCGCCTTCTTCGGCCCGAGCGAGGCCACCCGGGTCAGCCGCCGCACTCCCTGGGGAACCTTCCCCCGCAGATCGTCGAGCTGGCGGAAGCTGCCCCGCTCCAGGTACTCCTCGACCTTCTTGGCGATCGCCTCGCCCACCCCCGGCACGCCTCGCACGGGCACGGTCGTGATGTCCTCGGGAAAGCCCGCGATCGCCTTGGCCGCCTTCTGGTAACTGCGGACCCGGAACGCGTCGCCGCCGGTCATCGCGAACAGCTCGGCGTACTCCTCCAGAGCGGCCGCGACGTCGTCGTTAGCTCGTGCCATGGGGCCAGCCTAGAAGATCGCACCGACAGTTCCCGCTCCCGGCGGTCCGCCGCGCCCCCGGCCGGCCTCAGGCCCCGTCCCGGCCGGGAGGGTCCGCCGGGTAGGTCAGCAGGTGGCCGCACATGCCGTCGCGGGGCACGGAGGGCATCGGGGTGACCGCCGCCTCGCGCAGGTGGGCCAGGTCGCCGGCGCGGAGCGCGGCCAGCCGGGCGCCCGTCGTCTCCGCAGCGCGCAGCGGACCCTGGCGCCAGCGGGACTCGAAGGCGTCCAGGTGGGGGCCGACGAGGCGGGCGGCGGCCTCGAGGAAGGCGGCGAAACCGGGGCGGCCCGCGGCACGGAGCCGCAGGAACCCCTCGACGGCCAGGTCGCGGCGCTCGCGCGGGGCCGAACGCGCGGCCCCGGCGTACCCGGCCGGATCGGCGAGGACCTCGGGGGGAAAGGTCAGGACGGCGTCGCCGGCCTCGGGCAGGCCGCTGTTCTGCATGAGGACCACGATGCGCAGCTCACCGTCGTTGACCAGGCGATGGACGGTGCCGGGGGTGAACCAGACGACGGAGCCGGAGGCCAGCGCTGTCTCCCGGTAACCGTCCCAGGTCAGGGTCTGCACGCTGCCGGAACCGGCCACCACGGCGTACGCCTCGGCGCACAGGGTGTGCAGGTGCGGCGAGCCGCCGCGCAGGCCGTCGGTGGCGGGCCAGTCGTAGACGGTCAGATCGCTCACGCCGGTGCCGAACACGGGTGCTCCCTGGGTCTCTCACGCCGGTGCCGGACACGGGTGCCTCCGGACGTACGCCTCCAGCCGGGGGCGGTCCCACGCGCCGGTGGCCACGACCATCCGGTAGCGCAGCCGCAGCGTCGCGCCGGGCGGCAGGATCAGTTCGCGATGGAACGCGATGGACGGGTTGACCGCCGCGAACGGCGTCGTGCGGACGAACCAGACGGTGGGCTGGGCGCTCTGGAACAGCAGGGTGGAGGAGCGGTCGACCTCGTCGTGGGTGCCGCTGTAGGCCAGCCACGCCGACTCCCGGCCCATCATCTCCGGCCCCTCGCCGCCTTCGGCGATCACCTGGCCGTGCTCGAAGGAGCGAGGCCCGCGCCAGAACAGGCCGCAGTACCCGGCCATCGGGCGGCCGGAGGTGGTGGGGCTGCCGAAGACCAGATCCCTTCCGCGTACGTTGGTGATCGCGGTGGACAGCTCCAGCGCCCACGAGTCGTCGCCGACGTCGCCGACCTCGAAGGTCCGTACCTCGTCCACCCAGTGCTCGCCGCCCTGAGTGTGCCAGGTCAGCCGCTCCACGCCGGGGGCGGGGAACTCCTCGTGCCGCATGGTCCCGTTGTTCGGCAGGTCCACGTATCCGGCGGCCTCGCGGACGTAGCTGCCGCCGCCCCAGAAGTTCTCCCCCGACAGGTCCGAGACGGTCAGCTGCAGGCCCCGGTGCCAGCGGTGGTCGTGCGGGCGGTAGGCGCTGACCACGTCGCCCGCCAGGGTCCTGATCGGGTGGAAGTAGGGCTTGGGAGATTCGAACACCGGCGTTTCCGGCCGGTGGACGTAGCGCAGGATCTCGACGCCGCGCTCGGTGAAGGTCAGCTCCATGCGCGTCCGTCCAGGCGGCGGTAGAAGGGGTGATCGGGGGTGAGGTCGGTGCGGAGCACGGGCCGGCCGGTGAACGCCGAGGCGTACAGGCCGGTGATCAGTTCGAGCGACCGGCGCCCCTCGGGGCCGCTCATGGGCGGGCGCTCGCCGCGCTCGTAGGCGTCCAGCAACTCCGCCAGCTGCGCCTCGTGCGAACTCGGCAGGTCCACCGGCGGGTTCCAGCGGGCCGAGGTGGACCTCCAGTCGGCGTTGCGGTAGCCGTACAGGTGGCGCAGCTCCACCGTCGCCTCGGCGTAGTCGAAGCGCAGGTAGCTCTCCTCGCGCCGGGACAGCACGCTGTTGACCACCGAGGCCATGGCTCCGGAGGCGAAGCGGACGGCGGCCATCGAGACGTCCTCGGTCTCGATCCGGCGGTCCAGCGTGCCGGCCATCGCGCGGATCTCCGACCACTCGCCCAGGATCGACAGCATGAGGTCCATCTGGTGGATGCCGTGCCCCATGGTGGGGCCGCCGCCCTCGGTCTCCCAGCGGCCGCGCCAGGGCGCCTCGAAGTAGGCGTGGTCGCGGTACCAGGCGGTCACGCAGAGCGCGACGAGCGGGCGGCCCAACTCGGGGGCGAGGGCGCGCAGGTGGCGCGCGCCTGAGCCGAACCGGTGCTGGGAGACCACCGAGGCGTAACCGGGCCCCTCGGCCGAGGTGATCAGGTCGTACTCGGCCAGCGACCGGCAGGCGGGTTTCTCGATCCACACCCAGGCGCCGGCCTTAAGGCAGGCCCTCGCCTGGACGGCGTGCAGGTGCGGCGGGGTGCACAGGTGGACGAGGTCGGGCCGCTCGGCGTCGAGCATCGCCTCCAGGGAGGGGTACGCCCGCGGGATCGCGTGCTCGGCGCAGAACGCCCTGACCCGGGCCTCGTCGGTGTCGGCGGCGGCCACCACCCGCGCCCGGTGCGCCTGGGTGCGCAGCGCGGGCAGATGGCAGATCCCCGCGATGCCACCGGTGCCCACGACCGCCACCCGGATCATCCGCGTCCTTTCCACGTGGCGGCCGCCTCCGGTACGGGGCGCGTCAACGTACGACGACCGTGGTCAGGGAACGCGGGGGAAGGGTGAGAGTGCGGTCCGGCCGCAGACCCGCGAGCGGCGTGGCCGCGAGTGAGTGATCGCCGTCGGTCAGGTAGGAGGTGGCCCGGCCCGCCCGGGTCGTGATCCTGGTGGAGACGGGCACGGTGGCGGTGTTGAGGATCTCCACGACCTCCGAGCCCCCGGCGTTGCGGAAGGCGGTGACCTTCAGCGCCGGGTCGGCGGCCGTGACGGCGAGCCGGACCGCGCCCGGCCGGATGAAGCGGCTGTAGGCGGCCAGCGCCCACAGGCGCTTGGAGACGCGGTAGGTCGAGGTGGCCTCGTCGATCTGGATCAGGCCCCGGGTGGCGCCGCGTGAGGCGCCGAACCAGAAGACGTAGCCGTTCGCCCTGCCCAGGGTGAGCGAGTCGTGGATCTGCTGGGCGACCGCGAGGCCGTCGTAGCCGCTGCCGTCGTCCCACGCCTCGTTCCAGGTGCTTCCGTTGGGCGACCACTCCGACATCCAGACCGGCCGGCCGGTGGGCAGCGGGCCGTCCACCGGGCTGACGTAGGGGTGGCCGGCGTGCGTGGCGACCCACCGCCGCGCGGCGGGGTCGGCCTCGATGGCGCGGGTGTACTCGCGCTGCTCGGACCAGCCGGCGGCGTCGCAGCAGATCACCCTGAGGCCGGCGCGGGCCGCCGTGGGGCCGAGGACCTTGACGAACTCGGCGGCCTGGTCCGGGGTGAAGCGCATCGAGGCGTACGAGACGGTGAGGTCGGGCTCGTTGGTGAACCCGAGGTCGGTGATCTTGATGCCCTCACGGGCGTAGAACCTCGCGTACTGCACCAGGTAGTCGGCGTATGCCTGTCGCCACGCCGGGAGCAGGGTGCCGCCGTCGCTGTCGGAGCCGTTGTCCTTCATGTAGCCGGGGGCGCTCCAGGCGTCGGCGTAGAAACGGTTCACGCCGTAGCGTTTGGCCTCCTTGGCCAGCCAGACCTGGCCGCCGTCCTCGCCGTCCCAGACGTACTTCGGTGGCGCGTCCGGGCCGCCGGGATCCTCGGGCTGGATGGAGGTCATCAGGTCGTACGGGCTGCCGGCCGGGGAGGAGCCGATTCCCAGGCGCAGGATGCTGAGCCCGGCGCCCTTCTCCGGGCTCAGCCAGAGGTCGAGGATCTCCCGTTGCTTGGTGGCGGGCAGCGCGCGGACCAGTTCGTTGCGGCGGAACGCCTGGGAGAAGCCGAAACCGTCGATCCGCTGGAGAACGCCGTGCTGCTCCACCCGGATCGGGGAAGCGCTTTCCTTGACGGCAGGGCCAAGCCCAAGAAGGGGGAGCAGGAGGATCGGTGTCAGTAGTGCCCTGTGACGTCGTGACATGCGGGAACCCGCTTTCCGAAAGTTTCACAAGATTACCGAGACTTTTCGTGTCGATCACCGTAAATCTTTCGGAGGGCGGCAGTCAACAGCCGTCAGGGCGCGCGGTGCTGTCGCGGACCACGAGGTCGGTGGCCAGCTCCACCCGCCGGGGCTCGTGCCCGCCGCGGTCGAGGCCGAGCACCATCCGGGTGGCCAGCGCGGCCATCTCCTGGAGCGGCTGGCGCACGGTGGTCAGCGGCGGCCAGGCGGAACGTGCCAACGGCAGGTCGTCGAAGCCCACCACCGACAGGTCCTGCGGCACCCGCAGGCCGCGCTGCCTGGCCGCCTCGAAGACGCCGAACGCCTGCATGTCGCTGCCGGCGAAGATCGCGGTGGGCGGGTCCGCCGCCGACAGCAGCGCGTGGCCCAGGTCGCGGCCCGAGCCGACCAGGAAGTCGCCGTACCCGATGAGCGAGGGGTCCACCGCGATCCCCGCGGTCTCCAGCGCGGCGCGGTAGCCGTCGATGCGGGCCCGGCTGCACAGCATGCCGGCCGGGCCGCCGATCATCCCGATCCGGCGGTGGCCAAGTTCCAGCAGGTGGCGGGTGGCGGCCAGGCCGCCGCTCCAGTTGGTGGCGCCGACCGAGGCGACTCCCGGCGGCGGCTCGCCCTCCGGATCCACCACCACGAAGGGGATGGACCTGGCGGCCAGCTGGCCGTGCTGGGCGGCGCTGATCCGCGAGCCGATCAGGATGGCCCCGTCGGTGCGCCGGGTGGCGATCCGCTCCACCCAGTCCCGGCCCGGGCCCGCGTGGCTGTGCAGTACCGAGACGACCACGCCGGCGTCGACCTCGCGGGCCGCGGTCTCCACGCCGCGCACCAGCTCCATCGCCCACGGGCTCTCGATCTCGGTGAAGACCAGGTCCACCAGGCCGACAGGCTCGTCGCCCTGGCCGGTCCTGCGTATGTAGCCGTGCTTGTGCAGCAGGCGCTCGATCCGCTGCCTGGTCTCGGAGGCGACCTCGGGCCGCCCGTTGATGACTTTCGAGACCGTGGGCGCGGAGACCCCGGCCTCCTCGGCGATCAGGGCGATCGTCACCCGCCTGTTGGATGGCATGCGGCGAATAATAACCGAAAACTTTCGGAGACCCGCAGGGGGCCCGTCTTCGTTGCTGTTCGAGCTCACCACCACGACGGCTATTGACGCGTAACCGGCAATTTACCTATCCTCCGGGTCACGAAATGTTCGGGGAACATGTGAAACTTTTCATACCCACTCCCGAAAGGGGAACCCCCATGCTGAGTCGGCGAGGCGTGGTGGCGCTGGCGGCATCGGTGCTGCTGCTTGGAGCCTGCGGTACGAGCGCGGACGATAACGGAGCGCAACCGGGCGTGAGCGCCGGCTCGGAGAAGGTCACCTTCGAGTTCTGGAACCTGGCGACGGCCGAACCGCTCAAGTCCTTCTGGGCGGATCGCGTCAAGGAGTACCAGGCGGCCAACCCGAATGTGACGATCAAGAACATCGGTATCGAGAACGACTCCTACAAGCCGAAGCTCGCCACCCTCACCCAGTCGGGGAAGGCGCCCGACCTCTACTCAACCTGGGGTGGCGGTGTGCTGAAGCAGCACATCGAGGCGGGCCTGGTGAAGGACCTGTCGTCGGAGGTCGGTGACATCCTCGGCGACTTCACCCCGGCCTCCCTGGCCGCCTACCAGTTCGACGGGAAGACCTACGGGCTGCCCACCGACATCGGCATGGTCGGCTTCTGGTACAACAAGGCGAACTTCGCCAAGGCCGGCATCTCCGCCCCGCCCGCCACCTGGACCGAGTTCCTGGACGCGGTGAAGAAGCTGAAGGCGGCAGGGATCACCCCGATAGCCCTGGCCGGCAAGGCCAAGTGGCCGGGCCACTACTACTGGGCCTACCTGGCCATGCGGGTGGCGGGCCTGGACGCGCTCAGCCAGGCCGGCACCACCAACGACTTCACCGGCCCCGACTTCGTCGCCGCCGGGCAGCGGCTCAAGGAACTCGTCGACCTGCAGCCTTTCCAGAAGGGCTTCCTCAACGCCGACTACTCCACCCCCGACGGGCAGGCCGCGACCGTGAGCAACGGCAAGGCCGCCATGGAACTGATGGGCCAGTGGGCGCCGTCCGTGCAGAAGGACTCCGGCAAGGGCCTCGGAGACGACCTCGGGTTCTTCACCTTCCCGTCCGTGGACGGGGGCAAGGGCTCCGCGGGCGACGCGTTCGGCGGCGGCGGCGGCCTGGCCGTGGGCGTCAACGCCCCGCCCGCCGCGCTGGACTTCCTGAAGTTCGCGCTCAAGCAGGAGAACCACTCCAAGGCGGTCGCCGCGGGAGGCGTGCTCCCGGTGCTCAAGGGTGAGGAGTCGGCCGTCACCGACCCCAACATCAAGGTGGTCTCCGACGCGCTGTCGGCCGCGACCGGCTTCCAGCTCTACCTCGACCAGGCGTACCCGCCGGCCGTCGGCCAGGAGGTCAACGACGCCGTGGCCGAACTGATCGCGGGCAAGAAGACGCCGGAGGAGGTCGTCAAGGTCATCACCGAGACGGCGAAGTCGGAGTCGGAGTAGCCGTCCGCATGAAGGTGACAGAGCCGATCGAGGCCAGGGAACCGACGGTGAGCACGGTGAAGGGGCGAGGTCGGTGACGACGATGACCGGGCCGGACGCACGTCCGGCCCCTCCCGGAGGAAGACCCGCCGAGCGGCGAGGACGGCGCGAGGGGCGGCGCCGGGGAAGCGGCTGGATCACCGCGATCCTGTTCGTGCTCCCCGCCCTGGTCCTGTTCACCCTGCTGGTACTGACGCCGATCCTGGTCGCCGGCTACACCAGCCTCCACAAGTGGAACGGGATCGGGCCGCCGAGCGACTTCATCGGCCTGGACAACTTCACCCGGTTGCTGAACAGCGACATCTTCATCGGCGACCTGCGAAACGGCGGCATCCTGGTCGTGCTCTCCCTGGTGGTGCAGCTGCCGCTCTCGCTGGGCCTGGCGGTGATGCTGAACCAGCGGATCCGGGGGCGCGCCCTCTACCGGCTGCTGTTCTTCGCGCCGTACATGCTCTCCGAGGCGATCACCGGCGTGCTGTTCTCGCTGATCCTCTCGCCCGAGGCGGGGCTGGCCAACCGGCTGCTGACCTCCTGGGGGCTGGAGCCGTGGAGCTGGCTGTCGGAGCCGGACACCGTGTTGTTCTCGCTGTTTCTGGTGATCACCTGGAAGTACTTCGGATTCCACATGATCATCTATCTGGCCGGGCTGCAGGGCATCCCCAAGGAGTTGCACGAGGCGGCCAGGATCGACGGCGCCGGCGGCTGGAAGGTGTTCCGGTACGTCACCCTGCCGCTGCTCGGCCCCACCGTCAGGGTCAGCGTGTTCCTGTCCGTCATCGGCACGATCCAGCTCTTCGACCTGGTCTGGATCCTCACCGGCGGCGGCCCCTCGCACGCCTCGGAGACCATGGCCGTGAGCATGTTCGAATACGGTTTCAAACGGACCCAGATCGGTTACTCCAGCGCGATCAGCGTCGCCATGTTCCTGATCAGCCTCGTCTTCGCCCTCGGCTACCAGCGGTTCGTGCTGCGCCGGGACCTGGAGGGGGCCAGTACCACGATGGGAGACCACCGATGATCGCCCGGTTCCGGACGGTCCCGATCCACGTGATCGTCTGGGTGGCGGCGGTCTTCATCGTCGTCCCCTTCGTGTACGGCCTGTTCGGTGGTTTCAAGACAACCGCCCAGCTGTCGGAGAACCCGCTCGGCCTGCCCTCCCCATGGGTCACCGAGAACTACACCGACGTGATCGCCACCGGCGCGTTCTGGCGCCAGCTCCTCAACAGCCTGTTCATCGCGGTGGCGACCACCGTGCTGGTGGTGTTCCTGTCGGCGATGGCGGCCTTCGCCTTCGCCCGGTTCGCCTTCCGCGGCCGCGAGTTCCTGTTCACGCTGTTCGCCATCGGGCTGATGTTCCCGTTCGCGGTGGCGATCCTGCCGCTGTTCATCCTGCTGCGCACCTTCGGCCTGCTGGACAACCCGCTCGGGGTGATCCTGCCGCAGGCCGCGTTCGGGCTGCCGCTGACGATCATCATCCTGCGCACCTTCTTCCGGTCCATCCCCAACGAGGTCGAGGAGGCCGCCACCCTCGACGGCTGCACCCCCTTCGGGTTCTTCTGGCGGGTGCTGCTGCCGATGGCCAGGCCCGCCCTGGCCACCGTCTCGGTGCTGGCGATCGTGGCGAGCTGGAACAACTTCTTCCTCCCGCTGGTGGTCTTCAACGACCCGAACCTGTGGACGCTGCCACTGGGCGTCCAGCAGTTCCAGGGGGAGTACGCGGCGGACACGGCCAAGATCCTGGCCTACGTCATCGTCTCCATGGTCCCGGCCCTGGCCTTCTACGCGGTCGCCGAGCGCCAGCTGATCAGCGGCCTCACCGCGGGCGCCACCAAGGGCTGAGCCGGGACCTCATCGCTGTGTCGAACGACCGTTGTGGAGAGTGAGAAACATGACCCTGAGTGTCGCCGGATCCCGTCTCGTCGATTCGGCCGGCACCCCGGTACGGCTGCGCGGAGTAGGCCTCGGGGGCTGGCTGAACATGGAGAACTTCATCACCGGATATCCGGCCAACGAGGCCACGATGCGCGCCGCGGTCCGGGAGGTGCTCGGCGACGACCGGGCCGAGCTGTTCTTCGACCGCCTGCTCACCTCGTTCTTCGGCGCCGACGACGCCTCGCTCCTCGCCGACCTCGGCACCAACTGCGTCCGGATCCCGATCAACTACCGCCACCTGGAGTCCGACGACCGCCCCTTCGAGATCATCGAGCAGGGCTTCCGCCACCTCGACCGGGTGATCGGCCTGCTCGCCGAGCGCGGCATCTACAGCGTCATCGACCTGCACGCCCTGCCCGGCGCGCAGAACCAGCACTGGCACTCCGACAACCCCACGCACATGGCCGCCTTCTGGCAGCACCGGCACTTCCAGGACCGCGTCGTCCACCTGTGGGAGGCAGTGGCCGACCGCTACCGGGACAACCCGTGGGTGGCCGGCTACAACCCGGTCAACGAGCCCGGCGACTCCGGCGGGCAGGTCGTCGGCCCCTTCTACGACCGCCTGGTCAAGGCGGTCCGTGCCGTCGACCCCGGACACGTGCTGTTCCTGGACGGCAACACCTACTCCACCGACTTCTCGATTTTCCGCGAGGTGTACGAGAACACGGTCTTCGTCTGCCACGACTACGCCCTGGCCGGCTTCGCACACGGCGGCCCCTACCCCGGCCACACCCGAGGCGAGTGGGTGGACCGGGCCCAGCTGGAGAAATCCTTCGAGCGGCGGACCGTCTTCCAGCGCGAGACGGGCACCCCCCTGTGGGTCGGCGAGTTCGGTCCCGTCTACACCGGCGACGCGGAGGTCGACCGGCAGCGCTACCAGATCCTCCGCGACCAGCTGGAGATCTTCGACTCCCACCAGGCCGGCTGGTCGCTGTGGACCTACAAGGACGTCGGGCTGCAGGGCCTGGTCAGCGCGGGTGAACCGTACATGAGCCGGTTCGGCGACTTCATCGCCAAGAAGGAACGGCTGGGCGCGGACCGGTGGGGCTCGACGATGGAGGAGTCGGCGAGTGAGCTGGCGCCGCTGCACCGGCTGGTGGAGACCGAGTTCCCCTCCTGGAACCCCTACCCGTGGGGTGCCCGCTACCAGACCGACGACCTGATCCGGCACATCCTCATCGCGCAGGCGCTGGTTCCCGAGTACGCCGAGCTGCTGCGAGGCTGCTCCGACGAGGAACTGACCGCCCTCGCCGACTCCTTCGCGCTCGCCCGGTGCGCCCGGCGGCAGCCGCTGCTCGACCTGCTCGCCGAGAACCTGCTCGCCGGGAACCCGGGCGGTGACGCTTGACGAAGCCGTACGGCGGCGACGTCCGAGCACCCACTCCTACCTGACCGAGGAGCCCAGGAGATGCGCACCCCCCGGCCGCGAACAGCGGTCCTGGCCCTGTTGTCCCTCGCACTGTCGTTCCTGGCAGGCGCGCAGACCGTCCCCGCCGCGCACGCGGCCGCCACCGTCGTCGGCTACGACTTCGAGTCCGGCACGCAGGGCTGGGAGCCCCGGGGCTCCGGGGTCTCGGTCACCGTGACCACGGACTCCGCGCACGGCGGAACCCGATCCCTGCTCACCGGCGGCCGCAGCGCGACCTGGCACGGAGCGGCCGTGACCCCGCCCTTCGAGAAGGGTGTCGGCTACCAGGTGACCGCGTGGGCGCGGGCCGCCGCCGGTCAGCCGTCCTCGACGATCGCGCTCACCATGCAGCGGACCCCGGCGGGCGGCACGACGGTCTACGAGCGGATCGCGGCGGCCACCGTCACCGACTCCGAATGGGTCCGGCTGTCCGGCACCTACACCTACGCGACCGACTCGGCCCTGTCGCTGTACGCGGAGAGCTCGGACGAGACCGTCGCCTTCCAGCTCGACGACATCGTGGTCACCGCCGACACCGACCCCACCCGGTCCGGCCTGACCAGTGACTTCGAGACCGGCACCGCGCAGGAGTGGACCGCGCGCGGCGGCGCCACCCTGACCCCGGGAGACGGCTTCGCGCACACCGGGGCCTACGGCCTGGGCGTGACGAACCGGCAGGCCTCCTGGGACGGTCCCGCACGGACCGTCCTCGGCAAGCTGGCCAAGGGATCGAAGTACGAGCTGTCGGTGTGGGTGCGCACCGACAGCGCCCAGAGTCTGGGCCTGTCCGTCGAACGGAGGCTGGACGGCACCCCCGCCTACGAGCGGGTGGCCGCGCCCAGGGCACCGGCCACCGGCGAGTGGACCAGGCTCGCGGGCACCTACACCCTGGCCCACGACGTGGACTTCCTGAGCGTCTACGTCGAGTCGGCCGCTGGGACGGAGCCGTTCGCCATCGACGACTTCCAGCTGTCCTATGTCGAGCCCAAGCCCGTCCAGACCGACATCCCCTCGCTGAAGGACAGAGTGCCCTTCACCGTCGGCGCGGCCTTCTACCGGGGCGCCACCCTGGGCGAACACGCCAAGCTGATCACCAAGCACTACGGGAGCGTCACCCCCGGCAACAGCCTCAAGTGGGACGCCACCGAGCCGGCCGAGGGTACCTTCACCTTCGCCGACGGCGACTACCTGGTCGACTGGGCGACCGCAGGAGGCCTGGAGTTCCGCGGCCACACCCTGGTGTGGCACAGCCAGACCCCCGACTGGGTGTTCGAGGGCGCCACCAAGGAGATCCTGCTCCAGCGGATGGAGAACCACATCCGCACCGTGATGGGCCGCTACAAGGGCAGGATCGGCACCTGGGACGTGGTCAACGAGGTCATCGACGAGAACCGGCCGGACGGTCTGCGCCGCTCCCCATGGTTCGAGATCGCCGGTCTCGACTACATCAGGACCGCCTTCCGGGTGGCCCGCGAGGTGGACCCGGACGCGACGCTCGTCATCAACGACTACAACACCGAGTTCCCGCGCAAGCGGCAGGCGCTCTACGACCTGGTCGAGAAGCTGCGCGCCGAGGGTGTCCCGATCGACGCGGTCGGCCACCAGCTGCATGTCAACGTCGAACAGCCGCCCGCCTCGTTCATCGAGGACACGATCGAGAAGTTCGCCGGGCTAGGTGTCGAGCAGCAGGTCACCGAGCTGGACGTGAGCGTCTACACCGACTTCGTGACCTCCTACGACACGGTGCCCGCCGAGATCCTGGCCCTGCAGGGCCACCGGTACCGGGAGATCTTCGACGTCTTCCGGCGGCAGGCGGACCACCTGTCGTCGGTGACGATCTGGGGCGTCGCCGACGACGCGACCTGGCTGTCGTCCTTCCCGATCACCCGGACCAACCCGCCGCTGCCGTTCGACGACGAGCTCCAGGCCAAGCCCGCCTACTGGGGCATCGCCGATCCCGGCAGGCTGCCCCCGCTGACCCGGAGCCTGAACGCGCCCGCCGGCACGGTCACGGTGGACGGCAAGCGGGACGACGAGTGGAACCTGCTGCCCGACGCGCCCATCGCCAGGATCGGCGACCTGTCCGCCGGCTGGCAGGCGCGCACCACATCCGCCGGCCTGTACGTGCTGGCCGAGGTCAACGACCCGACCGACAACAGGAACGACACGGTCACCCTCACCGTGGGCGGCACGCCGTACCGGGTCCAGCGAGGTGGCACGCACACCCACGGTTTCAGGGCGCACACCAGGAAGACCGCCACCGGCTACCGGGTGGAGGCGCTGCTCCCCTCGGGGACGGCCACCGGCGTCAAGGTCGTCGTGGCCGACGCGGGGGGCCAGGAGATCTCCTGGGCGGGTGAGCTGGCTCCCATCCCGGCGATCCGGACGACCCGCGCGCCGAAGAGGACCCCGGTGGTGGACGGCGTCATGGACGCCGCGTGGCACCAGGCGCCGGAGATCACCACCGGCACCCGGATCCAGGGCACCTCGGGGGCGAGTGCCAAGGTGCGGGCGATGTGGAACTCCGGCACCCTCTACGTGCTGGCCCGTGTCACCGACCCCGAGCTCAGCGAGGAGTCGCCCAACGCCTGGGAGCAGGACTCCGTCGAGATCTTCGTGGACCCGCAGAACAACAAGACCAAGGGCTACGACGATGACGACGGCCAGTACCGGATCAGCTTCACCGGCAGGCGGACCGTCGGCGGCACCTTCGACGCCTTCGCGGTCAGGGATAACCTGACCGGCGCGGTCACCCGCACCCCGGACGGCTATCTGGTGGAGGCGGCGATCAGGCTGCCCACGGTCACCCTGGCCAAGGACGCCCTGCTCGGCTTCGACATCCAGGTCAACGACGCCGTCGGCGCCACCCGTGCGGCCGCCGCGACCTGGAACGACCCGACCGGGCGCGGCTACGTCGACACGTCGAGGTGGGGGGTGCTCCGGCTCGTCAGGTAGCGCCCCGGGCCGCCGGCCCGCACGCCGCACGGCGTGCGGGCCCGGCGCTCCCTCTTTCGGGAACGCGGACCTCCGGAAGAGGCCGCCTGCCCCGGCCTGGAAGTCACGCGGACGAAGGATCCGCACACGCCAACGGAGGACCCGTGTACGCCAACCCCGTCATCCCCGGTTTCCACCCCGATCCCTCGGTATGCCGGGTGGGCGCGGACCACTACCTCGTCACCTCGTCCTTCGAGTGGTTTCCCGGGGTCCCGATCTTCCACAGCCGGGACCTCGTGCACTGGCGGCAGCTCGGTCACGTGCTGGACCGGCCCTCCCAGCTCGACCTGGACGGCGTACGGCCGTCCGGCGGCATCTACGCGCCCACCCTCCGGCACCACGACGGCGTCTTCTACATGATCACCACGCTGATGGACGAACCGGGCAACTTCCTGGTCACCGCCACCGACCCGGCCGGGCCGTGGAGCGACCCGGTCTGGTTCCCCGACACCCGGGGCTTCGACCCCTCGCTGTTCTTCGACGACGACGGCCGCGCCTGGATGACCGGCACCCGGGAGAAGGCGGCCAGGCGCTACGACGGCGACACCGAGATCTGGCTGCGCGAACTCGACCTCGCCACGCTCAAGCCGGTCGGCGAGGAGCACGTGATCTGGGAACCGGTGCAGCGCGGCGGCATCTGGTCCGAGGGCCCGCACATCTACCGGATCGGCGCCCACTACTACCTGCTGACCTCCGAGGGGGGAACCGCCGAGGACCACGCGGTCATGGTCGCCCGCTCCGAGCGGATCACCGGCCCCTACCGGGGCAACCCGCGCAACCCCGTGCTCACCCACCGCCACCTCGGGCTGCGCCACCCCATCACCAGCGTCGGCCACCCCGACCTGGTCCGGAACGCGGAGGGCGAGTGGTGGTCGGTGCTGCTCGCCACCCGCCCCTACGGCAGCCCCCGTGACGGCCACCCGTCCGGCGGCGGTTCCGCCGACAGTCGTCCGCGCGACGGCTCCTTCGACGATCACCTCGTCGGCGGTTCCCCGGACGACCGGCTCACGACGGCCGCCGTCCGGGTCTCCAGCGGCTACAACCTGGGCCGCGAGACCTTCCTGACCCGGGTGCGCTGGGAGGACGACTGGCCGGTGTTCGACCAGGTCGAACCGCGTATGCCGGCCCCCTCGACGCCGGCTCACCGCTGGCCCGCGGCTCCCGCCTGTGACCACTTCGACGCCGGACGCCTCGCGCCGGTCTGGAACCACCTGCGCACGCCCCGGGAGCCGTACTGGAGTCTGGCCGACAGCCGCCTCACCCTCCGGGCGCTCCCGCAGACCGTGTGCGAGCGGGCCGCGCCCAGCCTGGTCGCCCGGCGGCAGCAGCACATCGCCTTCGCGGCCCACACGGTGATGGAGTTCCGGCCGGAGGGGGAGGAACGCGCCGGGCTCGTCCTGCTCCAGAACGACGACTTCCACCTCGCGCTCACCCGCACCGCGCGCGGCCTGGAACTCACCCGAAGGGCCGGGGGCGCGGACACCCTCCTGGCCGGCGCCGACATCCCGCCAGGGCCGCCCGGGCCGCCAGGACCGCTCTGGCTCGGCGTGGAGGCGCACGGCCAGGACTACCAGGCCCGGTACGCGCTACGGCCCGGCGAGTGGACCGACCTCGGAGATCCGGTGGACGGCCGGGTCCTGAGCTCCACCGTGGCCGGAGGCTTCACCGGTGCCATGATCGGCCTGTACGCCACCTCGAACGGCCACCCGAGCACCAACACGGCCGCCTTCGACTGGTTCGAGTACCTGCCGCTGCCGTGGTGACCGTCGTGCGGCGGCCACCCGGATAAGGTCGCGCTCGGCCTCGCGGAATTCGCCGAGTGGGGAGCCGCCCGGAGCGCCGCCCGCCTCAGCTCTCCGAGGGGCTGGGGCTTTCCGTGGGGCTGGGAGTAGAGGCCCTCTCGGCCTTGAGCAGCAGGTCTATGTGCTCCTGCACGACGGGCTTGGCAACGGTGGCGAGCTTCTTCACCTCGGGGGAGGAGCCGTTCTCGATCTCCTGCTCTATGGCGGCGAGGGTCTCGTGGTGGCTGTGGAGCTCCGCGCTGATCCAGGCCCTGTCGAACTCCGCGCCACTGAGGGCCGACAGCTCGTCGAGCTGCTTGCGCTGCTCGGTGTTGGGCGTGTCGGGAAGTTTGACGCCGAGCTGATCGGAAACCCGGCGGACGGCCTTGTCGAGTTTCTTGTGATCCTTGATGAAACGCTTCGCCAGTTTCCGGACGATCTTGGTGGCCTTCTGGTCCTGCTGGCCGGCGGTCTTCTCAAGGGCGGCCTTGCTCGACTCGATCTCGGTCAGGTTGGACTGGTGCGCCTGAACGAGGAAGTCCCTGTCCTGCTGGCTGACGGCCTGGGGGGAGGGGGATGGAGCGGGGGTGGGGGAGACGACGGCGCCGGCCGTGCCGCCCATCGCGGCCACGGCGACGGCCACCAGGACGATCATTTTTCGAATCATCGGATCCTCCGTCGATCAATCCACGGTCGGAACTGCTATCTCCTCCTCATATGCGCGTATCTATGGAGATATAGCGCCACAGGCGGTAAATCATGACAAAAGGTCATGTGTAGCCCTGTTGAGCACGACGGCCGATCGGACACCCGCCGCACCTCGCCCGCCCCGCCCGGTACGGATGCGAACGCCCCGCCAGAACGTCCGGCGGTGGGGCGTCATGGCGATGCCGGCCGGGGGCAGGTGAGCACTGTGCCGCCCGCGTGGGCCACCCGGACCTCGGGGGCCCATGCGGGTGTGCCGGAAAGGTCAGTTCCTGAAGGGCCGGGGGCGGTACGGCTCGGCGAGGAAGGCGAGTTCCTTCTCGCTCAGGGCCAGGTCCACCGCGGCGACCGCGTCGTCCACGTGCCTGTCCTTGGTCGCGCCCACGATCGGCGCCGACAGACCGGGCTGGTGGAGCAACCAGGAGAGCGCCACCTGGGCGGGAGGAACCTCGCGCTCCCCGGCCAGCTGGGCGACCCGCTCCAGGATCAGCCGGTTGTTGTCGGCGTCGTCATAGAGGGCGTCGATGCGCGGGTCGCTGCCCGCGCGGGTGGTGGTCTCCTCGGCTCCGGCGCGGGCGAGCAGTCCCCGGGCCAGCGGGCTCCACGGGATCAGGCCCACTCCCTGGTCGAGGCAGAGCGGGTTCATCTCCCGCTCCTCCTCGCGGTAGAGCAGGTTGTAGTGGTTCTGCATCGAGACGAACCTCGTCCAGCCGTGGGTCTCGGCGACGTGCTGGGCCTTGGCGAACTGCCAGGCGTACATGCTGGAGGCGCCGATGTAGCGGGCCTTGCCCGCGCGGACCACGTCGTGCAGGGCCTCCATGGTCTCCTCGATCGGGGTCTCCGGATCCCAGCGGTGGATCTGGTACAGGTCCACGTGGTCGGTACCCAGCCGGCGCAGCGAGGCGTCGATCGAGGACAGGATGTGCTTGCGCGACAGACCGCGATCGTTGGCGCCCTTGCCCATCGGCATGCACACCTTGGTGGCCAGCACGTAGTCGTCCCGGTCGGCGAAGATCCTGCTCAGCAGGCGGCCGGTGACCTCCTCGCTGTCGCCGAGCGAGTAGACGTCGGCGGTGTCGAAGAACGTCACCCCCGCCTCGACGGCCCGGCGCACGATCGGCTCGGCGGCGGCCTCGTCGAGCACCCACTCGCCCCACTTGGCGGGATCACCGTAACTCATCATGCCGAGGCAGACCCTCGACACCTTCATGCCGGTGGACCCAAGGCGCACGTACTCCATGTCGAACCTCCAGATCTTCACAACCCTGGGCCCCACGATACGACCGCCGACTCCGCCCGGTTCGCGCCCCCGCCCGTCCCGCGGTGCGTTCCCTGCCCCGGTCCACGTACAGTGCGGTCGGCGGGGCGTCCAGGTTGTTCGTCATAAAATGATCTTGGACGTCCTGTCCGCGTTCCCGGACACCGTCAGCATTCGATTGTCTCGACGAGAGCTACGCCCCCGGTTGAGTCGGCAGTCGTGACAGGGTGAACGAATGGCGACGAACCACGAGCACTCCCTCCATCTGCACCCCACCGGATTCAAGCCGTGGCCGGACACCACTCCGGCACACAGGGATCTCCTCGCGGCGAAAACGCTTGTCTACGACCCCTGCGGGTTCACCTGCTCGCAGCCGGTCCCGGAAGCCGAGGGGGCCGCGTACGCCGCCCACGCCTTCACCCTTGACGGGCTCGCCATCCGATTCCGCGCAGCCAAGACGACCCCCACCAAGGTCGGCCAGTTCGTCACCGTATGGAAGAGGTCCCCGGGCGGGCCCATCCGGCCTTTCGCCGCAACCGACCCCGTCGACCTCTTCGTCGTCAGCACCCGCGACCATCACCACTTCGGCCAGTTCGTCTTTCCCATGGACGCGCTCCGCCGACACGGTGTCGTATCGGCAAACGGTTCCGGTGGGAAACGGGCCTTCCGCGTCTACCCGCCCTGGGTGACCACCACCAACCGCCAGGCCGGCACTGCTCAGGCGTGGCAACTGGACCACTTCCTGCACCTGCCCCAGGACCGCCCCGTCGACTCCGCTCGCGCCCAGGAGCTCTACCACCCGTAGGACGGATAACCATCTCGCTCCTCGGCTCTTCGATCGGAGATGCCCGGCGCGGACCCCTGGCTTCGGCCACGGGGGTAAGCCCGGCGCGGGAAGGCGCTCCAGCGCCTTAGCGGGCCTTGACCGGACCCTGCCGCGGCAGCGCACCACGCGCCGGTACGGTCGGTTGCGATCGAACGCGTGAGCGAAAATCAAGCTCACAGCCTTGGTCGTTACTCACAGCCGGGAGGGCGGAGCCCGCGTCACAGCGCTTACGGGAGGTGTGGCGTGGCCAGGAGCCGGTCTGTGGTGGCAGGCCACTCCTCCGACAAGGCGAATCTGGCATAGGTGAGCCCGTCGAAGAAGGACGCGCCCTCGTTGAGTGACCGCAGACCGTG
>NZ_JBFAOJ010000062.1:0-57643 GCF_040675205.1 Streptosporangium sp. NPDC049644
GGGGCATCGCGATCCATCCCGGTTCATGTCAGCCGACGCCATTCTGACGACATCAAGCACCAACTGCCCGAGTTGATCTTGCTGAGATCACCTCAATGGAAGCCGTTCAGGGATTTGCGGATCATGAGGTGCCTGAGCTGAGGATTACCGCCGTGGCCAGGCACAATCAGATCGTGAAACCTTTTCATCCTGAAGTCGCAGCTCAGAGCGGTTTAGCCGGTAGAGGTGAACACCCAGGCCGCCAAGCAGGTCGTCGGGCGATCCTGTCCGGTCCAGGCAACTCCACACCACCAACTCCCGAGCTGTCCAGCTGGGAAGATGAAATAGCTCACTGATCACTAAAATCCTGAGTTCACACTGGCCAAGGTGCGTCACGCCGCATTGCGCCCAGCCCCATCATCCTGTGACGACCGGGTTCTGTGCCTGTCGGTGGCGGCTGGCAGCATGACGACATGACTATGCAGCCCCTCGACATCTCTTGGCTCTGCGGCGAATACTCCGAGGAGTGCTACAGCTTCATCTACATCCGTGCCACGCCTGAGCAGGTGGTTGCCCGCCTCGGCGGTCGATGGGAGGACTTCACGCCGGGTCCCTTCCCGGACGACCCGGATCACTACCCATGTTCTGGGGAGCCTCTCGGCGTCACCTCCATCGGCGATTGGACGTTCGTTTTCGACCCTGACTGGCTCGGTATCTGCGAAGACGTGATCACTGAACTCTCCGAGGGCACCCGCCTCGTCTCCCAAGCCGCACTCGCCATCAAGGGCATGGACTACTTCTACTGGTGTGAGAACGGCGAGATCCGATTCTGCTCCGGAGTCGATGACGAATACGCGACGGAGACCCCGGACGAACTCGTGGACACGATGGCGGAGATCGACAGGCTTTACCCATCGTTTTTCCCGTTCTACGAAGGGCCGGCTTTCCTACTCGTCGAGCACCTGACCGGGATCAGGGTGACGGAGCAGCTACTGAAGGGCTCCACGTTCATGTGGGGCGTCGTACCAGAACCAACCAAGTCGTAACGTTGGCCGATAGTGAGCCTTCTCCATCCTGAAGCCGCAGCTCAGAGCGAGTGGACCAGTAGAGGTGAACACTCAGACCGCCGCCGGGCAGGTCGTCGGGCGATCCTGCCCGGTCAAAGCAACTCCACATCACCCGCTTCCGAGCTGTCCGGTTGAGAGGATGAAAAGGGCTCCGTGGACTTCCAGGATTCCCCGCTTCTGAAAGCTGCCCGGCTCTGTCCCGTCGACGTCCGGACCGAGGAAGCCGGCATCAGCGTGGCCGACGTGCTGGAGTACCTGGAACATGACGAGTGGGAGACGGCCCTCCTCCTTCTCGAAGAGCTCGGCGACGCGCATCCTCAGTGGCCCGAGTTCTGGAGCCTGCTGGCCGGTGCCGCTCGCCTGATTTGGCTTCATGGGGACGCCGACCGGTGCGAATGGCGATGTGGTGAGGCCCGCAACCGTGCCGACCTCTGCCTTACGAGCGCCGAGAACGGAGGCCGCATGAGCCCCGTACCTCTCCGCGGAGTGCTTCGGCCCATGTGGGACATCGTCCTTTTCACGCCCGAGGATGAACCCCTGCTCGGCATCGCCCGCCTCTGGGTCGAAGGTCGTGATCGGCTGGAGCCAGGTGAGTGCGGGTCGGTGAGACTGCTTCCCCTGACCTTCGAACACTGGCGGCACCTCGAACCAGACGATGTGATCACCATGCACGAGATCCGAACCCCTATCGGGACCGCGCATCACCGAGATCACTCTGCCCGTGGCAGCCGGTTCCTAGTTGCAGTTCTAGTTGCAATCCAGCCCCGTTCAGGAGGGACCGGCCGCGCCCGTTGGTCAAAGTGGAACTGATTTGAACGGGAAGATCAGAGCTGCTAATACGGTTTACGTTTCCCTCACGACATCTGGTCAGGACGGCAGGAGGCAACCCAGAAGGTTGCGCCCGAGTGCGCCGTCTTAGAATTGACGCATGCCAGGCTTTGAGATTGTCACGCATGTCATGGCTCCTCCGGAACGAGTCTTCGACATCTCGTTGAACGTGGATGTTCACGCAGCCTCAATGGCGGGATCTTCCGAGGAAGCAGTCGGAGGCGTGACCGCCGGTAACTTGAAGCGGGGTGATACCGTTACGTGGCGGGCACGACACTTCGGTATCCGTTGGCGAATGACGTCTACGATCAGCGCTTACGATCGCCCTGGATATTTCGTCGATGAGCAGGTGTCAGGACCTTTCAAACGCTGGTATCACGCTCACTATTTTCGACCTTACGGCCACGACGGTACGGTAATGAGCGACGTCATTGAATTCGCCGCGCCTCTCGGTCCTCTCGGGAGGATCGCTGAAATGCTGGCTCTCCGTCACTACATGCCCAAGTTGATCCGGGCCCGGAATCAGTACATCAAGCAGGTTGCCGAAGCCAATCTCACCGCCGATTGAGGATCTCCTCGCTACTTGGGTAATAGAGGATTGGCAATCCCCTGAAGCCGTGGAGACTTTTCTATGCGGCGATGAGCCGCTGACGTCTCGCCGTGGTGGCCGCTCGGACAGCCGTGATCCGCTGTTCGTAGATGATCGGCGGTAACCCGTCGGCGGCGGGTGTTGTAGAAATCGGCGATCCTCACCCGGGTGGCGAAACGGCGGATTCAACTGGTCGTCACAACACCTCGATTCTCAAGGAGGATGTTGTGGCGCAAGGAAGGGCGTGTGCGTTGGGGCCGCGGTGGTTTCGTGAGGGTGGCGGTAAATCGCCGATCAGCCTGGATCCACCGAGCAGGGGGCTCCACCTTGCCCCCGTGGCCCTGGCCCGCTTCCCCTACGGGCATCGACGGCGGACGGGATGATCAGGGCGCGGAGGTGTGCGCGGCGCGCAAGAAAAGCCAGGTCGACGGCTGATCGTCGTGCAATTGGCGTGCAACAGGACAGGGTGACGACGGGTCGACCATGGTCACTCATGACCCGCCGCAAGCCCAGGTCAGCGGCCCTACGAGGCGGATCCATGCGATTCCCGAGCTGACAGCGCGGGTTCGATTCCCGTCACCCGCTCCAAGATCCCTCTTTACACCGAGCGAGGTCTCCGGCCAGGAGACGCAACAGCCCCTCTGGGCCCTCACGGTGTGGATCATGTCCGGTAGGCAAGGACATCGTTCGCACCAACGACGCCTCTCTCGCACAGTCGCCCCCAGCTCATGCTCTACCCATGCGCAGTACGCGTTCCAGGCAGGAGGGAGGCTTCCCGCCAGTTGCCGAACGCGCCCGTCCGCAGGTCCTCGGGGGACGGAATGCCGTCGATGTCGGCCGCCAGGAGAATACGTTCCGGCCCCGGGATGAACCCTGCGGTCTGCAGCGATTCGGCAGGCGATGGTGCGCCTCCACTCGATCGGTTCGCAGCGTGCGGCGAAGACCTCCTGTTACCGGCGGATCGGTCCTGCCAGGTCGTCGCAGGCGGGACCAGCGTGGTCGACGGCCCCCGGGGAGGCGTTCACGAACGCACCCGGTCTGGAGCGGAGGAGAGGCGAGGAAGATCGCTTCCCGGGAGAGAAATGACCGTTTCCCGCGCTCACCGGCGCATAAACGCTTGCGACTGCCTCCAGGCCCGATGGCGATGCAGTCGCACTTGCGAGGAGATAGCGTCAGCGGCGATGGCCGGAGCTGAAGTCGGCGGCGACGAACTGCTCTGCCGTCGGCGCACGTTCAGGGTCGGTGAGCCATTGCGAGGCAAGCCCGACGAGCAGGGCGAGGTAGTGTGATCCGATCGCGTGGACCTCGCCCGGATCGCTATCCGGCCCGAGGCCGGCGAACGCCCGCGCCAGCGAGGCCCTGGCGAGCTCCTGACCGCCGACGATCATCCCCCGGATCTCGTCGTCCTGCCGTACGGACGCGACAGATTCGAAGTTGACGAACCACAGCGATCGGTTGGCCTGAATCGAGTCGATGATCCGACCCCACAGGCCTTCCTGATCGCCGAGCCCGGACCGCGTCCCACCGGCGACGTCGTCGGGTTCCTCGAGTACCGCGAACAGCAGCTCGCCCCACTCCGTGTTGAGATCGCGCAGGGCCAATGTGAGCAGCTGCTCCTTGGACCCGAAGTGGTAGTTGATCGACGCCTGGTTCGCCCCCGACGCCGCGACCAGGTCCCGCACGGTCGTGTGCGCGTACCCCTTGGTCAGCAGACAGTCACGCGCCGCCAGCAACAGCTTGTCCTTGGCACTCATATGCTCTACCGTATCAAATAAACATTCGTATGAAACGATCGTTTAAAACACTCTTTTAGAGAGGTGCCATGACCCGGTATGCCACTGCCGCGCCCACGCCGCCCGTACTGCGCATCCGCGCTCTCCGCTGCGAATATCCAGGAGAGGCCGGACCCATCCACGCCCTGCGCAACATCGACCTCGATGTCGCCCGGTCATCCTTCTTAGCGATCATGGGACCGTCGGGGTCCGGCAAGACCACCCTCCTGCACTGCGCCGCCGGGCTACAGAATCCGACGTCAGGCTCCGTCGAGCTCGACGGGCAAGACCTTCGCGGGCTCGATCAGACACAGCTCGCGCAGTTGCGCCGACGCCGCGTCGGATTCGTCTTCCAGTCGTTCAACCTCCTGCCCGCGCTCTCGACCATCGACAACGTCGAGCTCCCCCTGCGCCTGGACTCCCGGAAGACCGAACCCGCGCGCACAACCGAACTGCTCACCCGCGTGGGGCTCGGCAACCGGGGCGGCCACCGCCCTCATCAGCTATCAGGCGGCCAGAAGCAACGCGTCGCCGTCGCGCGAGCATTGATCACCGACCCCGACATCGTCTTCGCCGATGAGCCCACAGGCGCCCTCGACATTCGCAGCGCCAGGGAAGTCCTGCGGTTGATGCGTGAACTCGCGGACCACGGTCAAACGATCATCATGGTCACCCACGATCCGGTCGCCGCCTCCTATTCCGACGCCGTCCTCTTCCTCGCCGACGGCCGGATCGTCGATCACCTCCCTCACCCCACCGCGCAGCAGGTCGCCGGCAGAATGGCCGTCCTGGTCGAATCGGCGGAACAGGCCGCCCACGATACGGCGGTGAACCGGTGATCAAGATCGCCATGCGCTCTTTCGCGCATCACCGCGCCGCCGCGATCGCCACCGGCCTGGTCACGCTCGTCGGCACCATCCTGGTGACGGGCATGATGAGCCTGCTCGGCACCGGGCTGGCCGAGAGTACGGTCGCCGCCGACCGCGCGTTCCTGGTGCAGTTCCCGCTCATCATGGGCGGCTGGGCGGTCGCGATCGTCCTGTTCGCCATGGTCTCGACGATCAGCGTCGCTCTCACCGGCCGCGCCGGGGAGATCGCGGGCATCCGTCTCATCGGCGCGAGCCCCCGACAAGTGCAGCAGATGCTCGCCATCGAGACAGCGGCCATCTCGGCCGTCACGGCGCTCCCGGGCCTGGCCACCGGCTACATCGTCGGCTGGATCGTCACACAGAGCATCCATTCCGCCGGGCTCACCGACGCGGCCTCGGTCTTCGCGCCCGGCTTGCTCCTCCCGATCCTCGGCATGCTCATCGTGCTGGCCACGAGCGTACTCGCCGCCTGGATAGGCAGCCGCTCCCTAGCTCACCGCAGCCCTGTAGCCGATGCGCCTCCGCCCCCACGCCGTCGCACGGGACGGCAACCGGGACGGCGACGCCGAATCGCCGCGGCGATCATGATCGCCGCCGGCTTGGCCTCATCGGCCGCGGTACTCGCCATGGACCCGACCGACGTGCTCACCACCGCGATGACCGGGCCCGGCTGCGTACTCGTCGCCGTCGGCATGTGCGTCCTCGCCCCGGAACTCGTCGCCGCGGCGAACAGCACGCTCAATGCCTTCCGCCCAGCACACACCACCGCTCCCTCCCACCTGGCCGCGATCAACCTCTCCGCGGCCCCGGACCGGGTACGACCGACCGTGACCTTCCTGACCCTCTTCGTCAGCGTCGCCGCAGGCACGCTCAGCATGCAAGGCATCGAGAACAGCGTCGGCACGGCGAACAGCACAGCTCAGGTCCTCGCCTCGATCAACTACTTCGTCGTCGCCCTGATCGCGGCATTCATGGCCATCGCCCTCACCAACAACCTCGTCGCCTCCATCACCCAACGCCGCGCGGAGTTCGCGGTCATGTCCCTCATCGGCTCGACCAGCGCCCAAACACAGCGAATGCTCGTACGCGAGATCGGTGCGGCCACCGCCATCAGCACCATCGCCGGAAGCATAGGAGCGTTCGTCACCGTCCTGCCCTTCGCCATCGTCAAAACCGGCAATCCCCTACAGGCAGCGGCCCCCCTGCCCTACGCGGTCACCATCGTGATCGGGATCGGCGTCACCCTCGGCGTCACGTCTCTCGTCGGAAGGCGCGCCATCCGCACGGCGTGAGGTCGCGGCAGGCAAGGGAGCGCGCCGTTGCGCACCGGCGCCCTCTCCCACCCCTAACCTGCCGCCCACCGGTCGCACGCCTCGGAAACGCGAGATCCCGTCCGGTCAAGACGATCGGACGGGACTTCCTTCAGGCCATCTCACGAACGGCCCCGTGGGTGCCCAGCGGTCCATCTCGCTCGGCTACGGCTTCCCACAGCGGGTCCCGCGGCCCCAGGCCCCGCAGTTGGTTCTCGTACGCGGCCGGCGGCGCCTCAGCCGCTCCGGTCACGCCGCCCCCTGATCAGTCCCGGCCCGACCTTATTGGTGGCCTGTTGGATCAAGCTTTGTGCCGGGTGTCACCTGATTAATGCTCATTCGAGCGTTTCGGGGGAGGTGGGTGATGACCGCTCGTCTGCCGTGCCCGGTGGCGCCTGGTCCAACGCGCCCCCGCCCTCTGAGATCCAGCGTCCACTCGCCGTCGTCGGAGCCGGACATGCCCTCAACCTCTACGCCCGGATTTAACAGACCACCGGTAACAGCCTGGCGCAGCGGTCTCCACAGCTTTTCCTGCTGAACGGCGGCGTCTTCACCTCCTGCCAAGGCCGGCACACCATGGCTCGTGTACCAGATGCGCGCCAGAACAGGCGGGGAACCACGGTCACTCACGGGGACTCGACCCGCCCTGACCTGCACCCTTGTTTTCCCAGCTCAGGGCAGCCAGGTCAGTGGATGATCCCCACCGACAGCGCGGGGTCGATTCCCGTCACCCGCTCCACTCATGAAGGCCTAGGTCAGGATATGAACCCAGACCCTGGATCTTCGTTAGCTTCTGAAGTAACTCTCTGGGCCAAGAGGCCTTCGGGCGCTTGCTCATTCGGGCCGGCGCCGCCTGGTGCGATAGTGATCGGCACGTTCCGCTGCCATACGTTCCCGTCGCTCCTGAGTCAGGATCTCTTGGGGACTCGGCACCCGCCGCTTCTCATGTCTGATCGCCAGGCGGATCGCCCAATAGAGAAAGAAGAACACCAGAACCGCCGGAACGGCCCATATCACCAGCAAGAGCAGAATCTCGGTGAACCCGATCGCCATCTGATCCTCCGTGCAGGGGAAACCAGCATGCCCGATCTTGCAGACTGCGTCCATCGAGGACTTCGCCCAGTCGTCGACCTAAGATCAGCTTTCATGTGCCATCGACACCGTTCCATGATCACCATCTGCAGGGATCAGGCTTGTTGGTCTCGGCCCCGCCAAGGGGCGAATCATCGCCGCCTTGGTGTTGGAGTGGCCCATCCGCGCCATCGGTTTCCTGAGCGAGGCGCCGGTCAGCACCGCCAGGGTGTTGCGTCGTGAACGTGGATCCACGGAAGCCCGGCACCCTTGAGCGCTTTCGCCCAGACCTTCGTGAAGTTGCCGCACCGGAGTCGTGCGCCTTTCTCTCTCACGGAGTCCGGCTTCGTACCGCCTGATTTGGTTGCCGCGGACGGACCGACGAGGTGACCCTGACGAGGGCTCTCTCAGCAGAAGCCTGACGACAGGAAAGCGGCCTGACAGGGCGGACGTCCGCGTGCTAGGCAGGCCGGGGTACGGAGGCCCATTCGGGGAGTGTGAACCATCGGGGCACGGCGCGGCGTAGCGCTTCGGGACCCTGCACCTCGACCGCGTGCAGGCGCAGCGCGTCCGACCAGCTCAGGTTGCCGCGCCAGACCTCGACCATGCTGCGCACACCGGCGGTCACCGTCACGGTCACGGCGTGGCCAGGGTCCGTGTCGCAGACATCGACCTCGTCAGATGTGATCACGAGCCACCAACGGCGACTGTTGGACGGCACGTCCGGGAACTGGAACTCGATGACCGTCCGCCCGTCCGGAACGGCGGTCCGGTCGACGTTGCGGTGCATATCCCACAGCAGCAGCTTCGGGTCCAGGTCCTCGTCGCCCAGCTCTCCGATCCAGCGAATGCCCCAGGCGGCGAGTGCCTCGACCACTGGTCGCAGCTCGTGGCCGGCCTGGGTCAGCACGTATCGCACATCGTTGTCCTTGACGTGCCTCTCCACGATGCCGGCATGTGTGAGCTGGTGCAGCCGTCGGGACAGCAGCGTGGGGGACATGCGTGGCAGGCCGCGACGCAGCTCGTTGAAACGCTCGGTCCCGCACACCAGTTCCCGGATGACGAGCAGGGTCCAGCGTTCGTCGAGCAGTTCAACGGCCTTGGCCACGGGACAGAACTGACGGTACGAGGAGCCCATGTCCCGCAGTCTAGATTCAGCCGCCACGAATGCCAGCTACCCCGATCGGGACTCGGCCGGATGCCGGTACAGATCGTGTACTGGATAGCGAATTCGTCCTTCCTTACCGTCGATTCCAGTCCACCGCAGATCACGATGAGGGAGCAGTACGATGACCGTCCAGAGCGACCCGCCAGTGGCCGACCGTGCCCTGAAGGCCAGGCATCGCGCCATGTGGGCGCTGGGTGACTATCCCGCGGTCGCCGCCGAGATCATCCCCGATCTGGGCGCGATCCTGGTCGAGGCCTGCGGGGTAGGACGCGGGGACAGGGTGTTGGATGTGGCCGCCGGGTCCGGGAATGCCGCCATTCCCGCCGCGCTGGCCGGGGCGAGCGTGGTGGCCAGTGACCTGACCCCCGAGCTGCTGGAGGCCGGGCGGGCCTTGGCGGCGCGGCGCGGCGCGGAGGTCGAGTGGCGACAGGCAGACGCGGAGGCCCTGCCGTACGCCGACGGCGAGTTCGACACGGTCTTGTCCTGCGTCGGGGTCATGTTCGTTCCCAACCACCAGGCCGGCGCCGGCGAGCTGATCCGGGTCTGCCGCCCGGGCGGCACGATCGGCCTGCTCAGCTGGACGCCGGAGGGGTTCATCGGTCAGATGTTCGCGACGATGAAACCGTATGTACCCCCACCTCCGCCCGGCGCGCAACCCCCTCCGCTGTGGGGCAGCGAGGATCACGTCCGTGCACTGCTCGGGGACGCGGTCACCGACGTCGAAGCGCGCCGGCAGACGGTCACGATCGACCGGTTCGCTCACCCCGGCGCGTTCCTTGACTACTTCAAGGCCAACTACGGCCCGACCGTCGCCGCCTACCGAGGGATAGCCGGGGACCCCGACCGGGTCGCCGCCCTGGACCACGCTCTCACCGAGCTGGCCCGCAGTCATCTACAAGGTGAGGAGGAAACGGTGATGAAATGGGAATACCTTCTCCTCACGGCACGCAAGCACGACTGACGACGAGGACCATCGATAGCCATCCTCGTGCCACAGCTGCGGGAAGCCGGGTGAAACCCCTCATCGGGCCGCCATGGCGGCCCGAGGTCGGCGCGTCTCGATACGGTACGGCCGTGGCTGACATTCACGAACTCATGGTCACGATGGACCTGCGTGGCGACCTGCCCGAGACCGAACTCGCCGAGTTGCGCTGGCACTTGGGCCTCGGCTCGCGGCCCGAGCACATCACCGAGAAGACGATCGTCGTCAACGAGGTTCTCGATCTGCTGCCCGACGAGCAGGAGCCGGTGCAGGATGAGAACGGCCACTGGGTGATCAAGGAGTTTCCGCAACCGGCGCGGGAGGACGGGTCGCCGTACGCGGCCTCGAAGATTCCCGGCGCCGGCTGCTCGATCCTGGTGCGCGCGGATGACCACGCCGACGAACGCTGGGCGCTGACCTGCCGTTGGGAGGTCCACCCCGACGGGCATGCCGAGGTGGCCGAGTGGATCGACTGGTTGACCGCCCGGCTCCACAAGAACGAGTCCTTTTTCGGTTACCAGCGCTGGTACGAGGCCGATGAGCCGGAACTGCTCAGCGTCCGCGATGGGAAGGTCGTGACGTGTCGCGACGGCGCATTCGTCCCGCCGTTCTGGGATGAACCTGACGCGAACTGAGCGTCGATCACCGTTCTATCTGGACCAAGGTCGCTCACGGGAACTCACGGTCACTCGATCGCCTTGACCTGCATCCCTGTTTTCCCGGCTCAGCCCGCCAAAAGCAGTAGATGATTCCCAAGCTGACAGCACGGTTTCGATTCCCGTCACCCGTTCTCCTTCAGGGCCCTGGCGGGGCGGAATCACCTCCGGCACCATGAGCGAGGGCCCGCCCTTCCGAACTCGGAGTGAAATGGTTCAGGGCGGGGTGGGCTCGTTCAGCGGGTTCACCCGGTCGCGTGCCGCGATGGCCAAGGCGATGAAATCACGAAACCGCGCGAACTCCTCCTGGTTCATCTTCAGTCTCGTCCCCCCTGTGACCTGGTCGTCGCCCCGCCTGGCACCGAGCCGAACCTTGAACCCGTCGCCGTGCGGCTGGACATCCACCCCGAGAAACGCCACGTGGTATCTGCTGCTCTCGGACAGATCCCGGTGAAAGATCTCAAGGGTTCTGCCGTCCTGCACCAGGATGTAGTCGCCGAGCTGAAACTCCGCCGCCATAGCTCCCACTTCGAAATCGTGTAGACAACAGTGCCCCCGACTGTCCCACAAGCTTTTGGCGTACGTATCGGCAATCCGGAGGCCCGAACTCCATGCTGTTCCCGTCGAAGACGTTGTAGATCGTCACCCGGCCCTCCGGGAGGACGAAGCCGACTACGAAGCCCCCGGAGAAGGCTTCGTCGGAATCGACAGCCACCCTGCTGCGACAATGCACCCGACCATGGGAATCACGAGTGCCAGAGCCAGATCAGGCGACCAGTCCATCACCTTCTGGCCCAACACCAGAAGAAAGGCGAAGACCGCTATCAGCAGCATCGCCCACCCGTAGCGGCGGGGCTCGTAACGATCACGCCAGAGAACGGGCAGCAGAGCAGGAATCCGATTGGCCGTCAGCACGTAGGCGCCTATCACGACGTCCAGGAACGCCGCTGTCAGCACGAATCCTTGAAGCAGGGTAAGACTCATTCAGGTCGGCTCCTCCAGCATCTGGAAAAGATCCTCTCATGGAGACTGCCGCGAACTCCCTTAGACTCACCGCGCATGCGACCAAAGTTGATCTTCGCTCTCGTCTTCCTCTACGCCGTCACGGCGGCGCCCCCGTTCCAACTGAGGGAGTTGCGGCTGATCGTCCATCCTGCGAGCAAAGAGGCGGCCGAGGTCTACTTCCAGCCGATCCACCCTGTGATGCTCAGATCGTACGAGGGGATCGAGCCGTTCAACCAGGCGTTCATAGCTGCCGAGCAGCGGGCGGAGGCGTACTCGCATGACCTCGCTCCGCCGTACATCCGGCATGGGCCGTACCGGCTGGTCACTCCGTACGTCACCGAACGGGGACGCGAACTGGCCGCTCTGCCGTTCGCCGGAACATACCAGTCGGAAGGGAAGACAGTCTCGTACAGGATCGTGCCCCAAGCGGAACAGGTGAAGAACAGCCACGCTGAACTGAGGGCGCTACTGGAGAGAGAGGGAGACGATCCGCTCGACGAAACGGAGGCCTCCCTGAGCATGGGGATCTATGCGGAACTCAACCGCGTGGTTCTGGAGGTGAACGCATTCGACCAGAATTTGCGGCGCAGGTTGGCCGCAAAGCACGGAGGACTCATCGCTATCCAATGGAGCCCCTTCGAAGAGCGATTAAAGCTATTGCCCTTGAAAGGCTGAGGTCATGTTCGGGGCAGGCCGGTCATGGCTCTTGATTTCCGTGGCCGCACACCGGAGAAATGAGATATCCGGACAGCAGAGGCCTGTCGGCTCGGATGCGGCCGCAACACGAGTGCCTGCGCTTTCGAGCGGCGAACACGGGCAGCACGGCGAACATATCCCGCCGACCAATAAATGATGTCCGATATGCGTTGATATGGAGGACCGAATTCATTTACCATGGGGAAAGACTTTCCGTTCGTCCTGGCGGAGTTTTCCGCGGGGTCTCGGCGGAGTTCGATTTCCAAGGCATGGAGAGTGGCATGACGGCTTCATCCGGTATCCGCGGCGGGCTCGACCTGAGCGGGCGGGCCTGCATCGTCACCGGGGCCGCGCAGGGCATCGGGGCGGCCGAGGCTCGGCTGCTGGCGCGGCGCGGGGCGGCGGTGCTGTGCGCGGACCTGGCGGACAGCGGGCCGTTGGCCGAGGAGATCCGGGACGCGGGCGGCACCGCCGCGGCCTGGCGGGGGGACCTCGCCGAGAAGGGCGCGGCCGAGGACGTGCTGGACGCGGCCGAGGGGTTCGGGGTGCCGGTGTCGGTGCTGGTGAACAACGCCGGGATCGTCCGGGACCGGATGGTCTTCAATCTGGACGACGAGGACTGGGACGCGGTGCTCGCGGTCAACCTGACCGCGCCCTTCCGGCTGTGCCGGGCGCTGGCCCGGTACTGGCGGGCGCGACCGGGGGGCGGGCGCCGGATCGTGAACACGAGCAGCGAGTCGGGCCTGTACGGCAACGCGGGACAGGGCAACTACGCGGCGGCCAAGGCCGGCCTGGCCTCGCTGACCCTGACCATGGCGGCCGAGCTGGGCCGGTACGGGGTGTGCGTCAACGCGATCGCGCCGCGGGCGCGGACCCCGATGAGCGAGGCGGCGTTCGGCGGGTTGCCCGACGGCACGCTGCCCGCCGAGCGAATCGCGACCGTGGTGGCCTGGCTGGCCGGCCCGGCGGGCGAGGACATCACCGGGCAGGTCCTCGTCGTCGCCGGGGACACCGTGCGGCGGATGCGCACCTGGTCGCCGGTGCGCACGGCCCGGCAACCGGCGGACTGGTCGGCGGAGTCCGCCGCGCGGTTCCGGGACGGGTTGTTCGCCGGGGACGGCAGCCGGTACGAGCCCGCCCCGATCGGGGCCCTGTTCACCGAGGGGTCCGGCGAGGGACCGGGCTGAGCGGGCGTCCCGGCCCGACGTGCCCGCCCCGGTACCCGCCCCCGCCGGGCAGACCGGCAGGGGCGGGCGGGGGGAGTCAGGCGCCATGCCGGTCGGCGCCGGCGGTGCCGGGGATCAGGGAGCTGCGGACCTCGTCCTCGATCAGCTTCCAGATGTGGTCCACGTACCGGGTGAACTTCTCGCCGCGCTTGGTGTGCAGGTCGCGCGGGCGGGGGATGTCGATCGGGATCTCCTCCCGGACCCGCCCGGGGTGCGCGGCCATCACGATCACCCGGTCGGCGAGCAGCACTGCCTCGTCGAGCTGGTGGGTGATGAACAGCACGGTCTTGCGGTGCCGGGTCCAGATGTCCAGCAGCTCGGTCTGCATCACCTCGCGGGTCTGCGCGTCCAGCGCGGCGAACGGCTCGTCCATCAGCAGCAGGGTCGGGTCGACCGCCAGGGCGCGCGCCAGGTTGACCCGCTGGCGCATCCCCCCGGACAGCTCGTGCGGGTAGTGGTCCTCGAAGCCGCGCAGGCCGACCAGCTCGACGCACTCGCGGCTGCGCGCGTCCGTGGCGGCCGAGCGGGAACCGCGCACGTCGAGGCCGAACCGGACGTTGGCCAGCACGGTCCGCCAGGGGTAGAGCGAGTCCTGCTGGAACACCACGGCCATGTCCCCACGGCGGGGGTCGGCCGGGCGGCCGGACACCCGGACCTCCCCGGCCGCCGGGGCGATCAGGCCGTCGATGGTCTTGAGCAGCGTGGTCTTGCCGCAGCCGCTGGCGCCGACCACGCAGACGAACTCGCCGTCCCGCACGGTGAGGCCGACGCCTTCGAGGACCGGCGTGTACTCGCCGGCCCGCTCGTAGCCGACCGACAGCCCGTCGATCTCCAGCAGCGGGGTCCCGGGCGGGGAGGCGGTCGGGGGGTCGTCGGCGGGGCGGCGGCGCGGGTACCGGAACATGAGGTCTTCCTCTCGGTCACGGCCGCCCTGGGGGCGGCGGGGGCGAGGGCGGGAAGGAACGGGCGTCGACCGCGGCCAGCGACTCCAGGGCGAGCCCGTGCGCCAGGCCGAACTGCAGCTCGCGCCGGATCAGCATGGTCAGGCAGGCGCGGGTGTACCGCAGGGTGAGGGTGGTGTTGCAGGCGAGCTGCCGGGCGAGCTCCCAGGCGCGCTCCAGCAGCCGCTCCGGCGACAGCACCTCGGCGACCAGGCCGAGCTCCAGCGCCTCGCGGGCGCCGATGGTCCGGCCGGTGAGCAGGAAGTGCCGGGCCCGGTTCATCCCGAGCAGCCAGGGCCAGACGATGTGCACGCCGTCGCCCGGCACCACCCCGGCGACCACGTGCTGGTGGTCGGCGAAGGCGGCCGTCTCGGAGGCGAGCACGATGTCGGAGAGCAGCGCCAGCTCGGCGTGCTCGGTGGCCGGGCCGTTCACCGCGGCGATCACCGGGACCTCGATGTCGAGCAGGTCGAAGAGCAGGTGCCGCCCCTCGTGCGCGATCCGGTCCCAGCCCAGCGGGGTGGTGTTGCGCCGCTCGAACGCCATCTCGGTCAGGAAGTCGGGACCGGTGCCGGTCAGGATGACCACCCGGTTGTCCGGGTCCGTGGCGATCCGCCGGAACGCCTCGGGCAGCTCGCGGTGCGCCCGCTCGCTCCACTTCAGCGACCCGCCGTCGGTGTGCAGCGAGACCTGCAGGATGCCGTCGTGCCGCTCCATCGCGACGTCGGCGAACCGGTCGCGGTACTCCTCAAACCTGCTCACCGGCCCGGCGCTCCCGCCTTGCGGTCCTCCGGGCGGCGGCCGTCGGGCGCCCAGGCCCGGTAGCCCGGCTCCAGCGGCACCTCGAAGGTGGCCATCAGGGTGGTGAGGGCACGCCAGATCGCGATCACGTAGCAGATCTCGACCACCTCGCCGTCGTTCGCCAGCTCCGACCTCAGGTCGTCCAGGGTCTCCGGGGAGATCCGGTCGTCGCGCACCATCTCGTCCACCGCGCGCATCACGGCGCGCTCGGCGGGCCCGAACCCCGGGTGGTCCGCGCCCTCGCGGACGGCGAGCACGTCGGCGGGGCGCTTGCCGGGCAGGTCGACGTCGACCGTCGGCGCGTAGTGGTGGGCCCACAGGTACTCGGAGCCGGTGGCCCAGGCCACCCGCATGATCGCGAGTTCGCGCAGCCGGGTGGCCTCCGGGCGGACGGTCAGCCGCCCCTCCCACAGGATCCGGTCGTTGATCTCGTTCTCCACCCGGGCGGACTGCGGGGAGTTCATCAGCAGGCGGTAGAAGTGGATCCGCGACATCTCCTCGCGCATCCCCACCTCGATCGCGATCCGCGAGGCCTCCTCCACCGGGAGCATCGGAATCAGGCCCTGGGGTTCGTCGGTCGGCATGGCCGCCCCTTTCTGATAGGCGTGGATCACGGGCGGCCCGCCTTCCACGGCGCGGCACGCTGTTCGAGCCATTCGAAGAGCTTCACGAGCAGCACGCCCGTGACGGCGAAGATGAGCACCCCGGCGAGCAGGGCGTCGGTCTGGAAGTACTGCGAGGAGACGAGGATCCGGTAGCCCAGGCCGCTCTGCGAGCCGAAGAGCTCGCCGACCACGACGCCGATCAGCCCTCGCCCGATGCCCATCCGGATGCCCGCGATCAGGAACGAGATCGCGGTCGGGAACCGGACCATGGTGAACAGCTGGAGCCGGCTCGCGCCGAAGGACCGGGCCGCCTCCAGGAGCTGCGGGTCGGTCACCCGGATGCCCGCGTCGGTGTTGATCGCGATCGGCAGCACCACCAGCATGAACACCAGCAGCACGGTCTTGGCCTCGCCGATGCCGAACCACAGGATGAACAGCGGCGCGAGCGCGACGATCGGGGTGGCGTAGAGCCCGTTGATCAGCGGGTCGATGTAGTCCTTGGCCCGGCGGCTCGTCCCCAGCACCAGGCCGAGCAGGACGCCGCCCACCAGGCCGGCCCCGAACCCCTTGATGAACTCGCCCGTGCTGACCAGCATGTCCTGCTGGAGCGTCCCGTTCTGCCACATCGTCACGACCGCGGCGGCGGTGCTGATCGGGCCGGCCAGGAAGAGCGGGTTGTCCACCACGTACTCGGCGGCGACGTGCCACACGAGGAGGAAGCCGAGGAGGCTGAGCGCGGCGCGGTGCCCGCGCGGTCCGGTGCCCTTCCCTGCCCGCCGGGTCCGTCGCAGTGCCGGCCACCGTGCCGGCCACCGCCCCCCG
Organism: Streptosporangium sp. NPDC049644; assembly: GCF_040675205.1. Lineage (NCBI taxonomy): Bacteria > Bacillati > Actinomycetota > Actinomycetes > Streptosporangiales > Streptosporangiaceae > Streptosporangium > Streptosporangium sp. NPDC049644. Next base: position 16,388 of record NZ_JBFAOJ010000062.1, read on the forward strand.
CCCGGCCGCCGCGCCGCTTCCGGGGCGGCGGCCGGGCCCGTGCCGGGCTCGCCGGAGACCAGGCGGCTCATGCGGGCCGCTGGCCTTCGGGGAGCAGCCCCTCGGGCCCGGGTCCGCTCTTCACCGAGTCGGGCAGCTCCTGGTACGCGGCCTTGACGTGGGAGTTGTCGACCAGGCCGGCCACGTCGTCGGGTGCGGAGGCGTCCAGCGAGCCGCCGGACTTCATCAGCGCGACCGTCCGCGGGACCACGGTGGCGGCGATCACGCCATCGCGCGGGTAGGCACCGGCGGTCACCCAGGTGTAGGAGGCCTCGGCGACGCTCCGCTCGACCTGCGCGTTCCTGGCCAGCAGGTCGAGCACCTTCTCCTTGTTGGCCGGGTCGTACAGGTAGGCGATCGAGGCCAGGTAGCCCTTGAGGAAGGCGCGGGCGGTGTTGGGGTTCTCACTCAGCCAGGCCTGCATCGCGATGATCCCGAAGAAGGACAGGTCCTTGTACTCGGGCACCTGCTGCAGGTCGTAGAGGATCCTGTACCCCTGCTTCTCCAGCAGCGTGGAGGTGGGCGGCAGCACCGCGATGCACTTGATCTGCCCGGACTTCAGCGCGGCCAGCGCCGGCCCGGCGTTGAGGTTGACGTTGGTGAGCCGGTAGTCCTGGCCGAGCCTCAGCTTCCCGCCGTGCTCCATCATCTTGGACAGGTACAGCGCGTCGCCGATGCCCTCGGGGTTCTGCGCGCCGCAGGTGGCGCCCTTGAGGTCGGCGAAGGAGGTCACCTCCGGCGGCACGACCAGGTACTCGGGGTAGGACCGGTAGCCCTCGGCGACCGCGATGACCCGCGGGTCCTTCTGGTGGGCCAGGACCACGGCGTCGTACACGGTGGAGGTGAACTGCACCGAGCCGCCGATCATGGCGGCGAGCGCGTTCGGGCTGGACTGCGAGTAGATCATCGAGACGTCGAGGCCGTACTGGCGGAAGACGCCGAACTCGACGCCGACCTGGATGGCCCAGTTGCCGGCGTTGGCGGTGACCCCGCTGAAGATCACCTTCTGCGTCTCGAGCTTCGCCTCGGGTGCGGCCGAGCCGCCCGAGGTCGCGGGGACGGCGGCGGGTTCGTTTCCGGAGCCGCATGCCGCGATCGCCAGGAGCAAAGACAGAGCGACCGCGGAGCGGAGGAGGGTGAGGGGGGCGCGCATGGGGGGCATCGAATCTCCTTGCCAGGATTCGGGATGCTGCGGTGCCCTGACCTCACCCCGGGGCCGTTATCCCCGCCGTTACCGCGCGGGAGTCACCGGGACGACGGGGAGCACGAGCGCCGAGGGGTGCTCGGCGTCGTGCAGGACCGTCTGCAGCGCGACCCGCAGGTCCTCCGGCGAGGACGCCGTGCCGTCCGCGGTGTTGGGGTGCCGGTCGTACTTGGGGAACGAGCCGCTGGAGACCTCCAGCCGGATCCGGTGCCCGGGCAGGAACACGTTCCCGGTGGCGATCAGGTCCACCTCGACCCGGATCGGCCCGTCCCCCGCGGCCGCGACCTCCGCCGCGGTGATCCGCCGGATGCCGTCGCAGAGCAGGTACGCCCGGCCGTCGGGGTGGACGTCCACCAGCTTGGCGGTCACGTCGGTGGCCGGGGCGGTGGTGCGCAGGTGCAGCACGGCGTGCACCGGGCCGATCACCTCGACCGGCTCGGTCAGCGGGTCGCCGCTGTAGACCAGGACGTCGTCGCGGTCCTCGACCGCGCTCTGGTCCATCGGGCCGGAGTTGGCGGCCGGGTTGGGCAGGTAGACGGCGCCGCCGCGGGTGGGCACCGGGTGGCGCGGGTCGTACCGGAAGGCGTCGTACGGCTCGTCGTCGCACGGCGGCTCGGTGCTCAGCCGGCCGTCCCCGTGCCGGGAGTTGGCCGTCCCGCCGCCGCGCAGGTACCACTTCGTGGGGCGGGCGCGGGCGGGCGGCCACTCCTGTTCGTCGCGCCACTCGTCGGCGCCCATCACGAACACGCGCACCGGCGGCAGGTCGGGTCCCGGACCGTCGGCCAGGTGCCGCCCGAACCAGGCGAGCTGGATCCCCTCCAGGTCCATCCCGACCGGGAACCGCCGCTCCGGGCCGCAGGAGTCGCCGAACAGCGCGGGCGCCCACTGGGTCCACGGGCCGATGACCAGGCGCTGCGCCTCGGCGGCCGGCCCGCCCGCGTCCTTGATCGCCTGGTACGCGGCGAGGTTGCCGTCCAGGTGCACGTTGTACCAGCCGGCCACGTGCAGCACGGGGACGTCGGTCCCGGCCAGCGCCTCGCGGGCGCTGAGCCGGTCCCAGTACGGGTCGCCGGGCGGGTGGGCGAGCCACTCCCGGTAGTGCGGGGCGACCCCGTCCAGGGCGGGCACGTCCGGGAGCGGGAGGGCGCGGAAGGCGGCGTCCGGGTCACGCAGGGCGCGCGCCAGGGCGCCGGAGGCCGTCCGGTGGACGACCGCGCCGTCGCGGGCGACGGCGCGGCCGAGCTGGTCGGGGGCGAGGTTGGCCAGGCTCCACCAGAGGTTGAAGCCGAGCTGGAACGCGCCGCCGCGCCAGACCCAGCCGCCGTCGAACTCGGACGCGGTGAAGTGCGGCACGATCGTGCGCAACCCGGGCGGCCGGTGCCGCAGCGCCTGCCACTGCGGGACGCCGTTGTTCGACGCCCCGTACATGCCGACCTTGCCGTCGGACCACGGCTGCGCGGCGGCCCACTCCACGCAGGCGGCGGCGTCCGCGCCGGAGCCCTCGAACGGGCGGAACGGCTCGTCGCCGCCGGAGCGGAACCGGCCGCGCGCGTCCACCACCACGACGGCGAACCCGTGGTCCACCGCGCGCTCGGGATTGATCACACCGTAGACCGAGGCCCAGTTCGCCTTGTCGTAGGCGGTGTACTGGAGCAGCACCGGCCGCCGGCCGGGAGCCGGGTCGCGGTAGACGTCGGCGCGCAGCACCACGCCGTCCGGCAGCGGGATCCGCACGTCCCGCTCGCGCAGGACCGGGGGCCGCATCAGTCCTCGCCCGCGGCGGCCCGCACCACGCGGGTCTCCAGCGCGCCGAGCCCGTCGATCTCCAGCCGGACCACGTCGTCCGGCTTGATCCAGCGGTCGATCTCGATCCCGGCGCCGGTGCCGACCGTGCCGGAGCCGAGCAGGTCGCCCGGCAGCAGGGTCTCCCCGGCCGACGCGTGCGCGACGATCTGCTCGATCGACCAGTGGATCGTCGCGGCGGAGCCCTCCGACCACAGCTCGCCGTTGACGAAGGCCCGCATCCCGGCGCCGAACGGCCGGGGGATCTCGTCGGCGGTGACCAGGTACGGCCCGGTGGCGCAGCCGCGGTCGAAGCCCTTGGTCTTGGCCGGGCCGACCCGGGTGCCCATCTCGCGGCCCTGCACGTCGCGGCAGGACAGGTCGTTGAAGATGGTGAGCCCGGCGATGTGCTCCCAGGCCCGCTCGGGCGGGATGTCCCGGCCGCGGCGGCCGATCACGATCGCGAACTCCAGCTCGTAGTCGAGCTTCTCGGTGTAGGCGGGCCACTGGCCCGGCTCGTCGGGGCCGAACACCGAGGCGCTGCGCGTCACGTAGTGCGACGGGGCCTCGTACCACTCCTGCGGGACCTCGCGGCCCAGGTTGCGCAGGGCGTTGACCATGTGGTCCTCGAAGGCGAAGAAGTCGCGCACGGTCGGCGGCCGGTCGACCGGGGCCAGCAGGCGGACCGCGTCGCGCCGGTAGGCGTGCGCGCCGAGCGGGCCGGACCGCTCCAGCGCGGCCTCGGCGTCGCCCAGCGCGTCGAGCAGCCGCCGCGCCTCACTTTCGGCGCGCCCGCCCGACCCCAGCAGGGCGACGGTGCTCCCGGGGAAGACCGCGCGGGCCAGGTCGGCGGCGCGGCCGGCCTCTCCGCCGTCGGCGAGGATCTCCGAGGCGAGGAGCGCGGCGAGGTCGACGACGACCGGCGCGTCGAGCGCTCCGACCGCGGCTCCCGTCCGCACCTCGGCGTCCGGCCAGCCATGCGGTGTGAAGCGGCAAATCCTCATGGGAACCCTCCGTCGATCGCGACCGAATGGCCGTTCTGTTATGAAGTGCGGTTTATTGCGGGAGCCGTTACTCCGTCGTTACGGATCACGGGGAACGGCCCGGTAACTGGCCGCCTCGTTCGATACCGGCAGTGGATTCGGTCTGTGACTGCTGAGGAGTGAGACAGTGGGCGTCAAGGCGATCGTGCAGCTGTACCCGGTCATCCCGGTCGAGGGCGGGGCCGCCGGCCGCGCGGCCCGGCGACCGCTCGGGCGCGACCGCGACGAGTTCCAGAAGGTCATGCGGGACTGGGCGAGGATCGCCAAGGCCGCCGAGGACCTGGGGTACTGGGGCATCGCCGGTATCGAGCACCATTTCCACTCCGAGGGGTACGAGATCTCCCCGTCCCCGGGAGTGGTCAACGCCTGGCTGGGCGCGCACACCAGCCGGATCAACATCGGCACCAACGGCTACGTGCTGGGCACCCAGGACGCCATCCGGGTGGCCGAGGAGTGCGCCATGCTCGACCACATGCTCCAGGGCCGCTTCTGGGCCGGGGTCAGCCGCGGCTACCAGTCGCGCTGGACCGACGTGCTCGGCCAGCATCTGGGCACCCAGGCCACGCTGTCGGACGGCGGCGCGGCCGACAAGGCCAATCGCGGGATCTTCGAGGAGCAGGTCGAGCTGATGCTCAAGGCCTGGACCCGGGACTCCTTCGACTTCAACGGCTCCAGGGTCCAGGTGCCGTTCCCCTACGACACCGGCATCACCGGCTACCCGGCCGCCGACACCGCGTCACTGATGGGCGCGGTGGACGAGGTCGACGGGGACGGGGTGATCCGGAAGATCTCCGTCACTCCCGCGCCGTACCAGCGGCCGCATCCGCCGGTGTTCGTGGCGTCCTCCAGCTCGGAGGAGTCGGTCCGCTACTGCGCGCGCAACGGCTTCGTGCTGACCAGCTTCTCGCCCGCCTCCCGCACCGAGGAGTTCGCCCGGGTGTACGCCGAGGAGGCGGCCGCGGTCGGCCATCCGCTGCCGCTGGGCGCCAACCAGGCCCCGGTGCGGTGGCCGCACATCACCGACTCCCCCGCGGCGTTCGACAAGGCCCTGCTGGACTACGACGCCGACATCTTCGAGCACTTCTACTCGAAGTTCTTCAAGAAGAAGATGGCGATGGGCGACGACGTGGTGCAGGCCGTCAAGGACTCCGGCCTGTTCCTGGGCGGCACCGTCGACCAGGCGCGGGCCCAGTTCGCGGCGGAGTGGGAGCGGGTCCCCTACGAGTACTCGGTGCTGATCTGGCACTGGGCGCAGCAGCCGGCCGACGACGTGATCCGCGAGATGGAGCTGATGGCCACCAAGGTCTACCCGGAGATCGGCGGCATGGCCGGTCCCCAGGAGCGTCCGCTGGCGCAGTGGGCCACGACCTGACCCGGCGCCCGCGTACGGCCGCCGCCCTCGACCCGGGGCGGCGGCCCGGTGCGCCCGCCGTCCGACAACGGCGGGCGCACCGGGTAACGCCGCCTGTAATGCGGCGGCGGTATCAATATGAGCCGCAAGTACCAGTCCCAGATGACCGCAGATGCCAACGGACGAGGGCACGCTCGCACGCGTGCGCGTCCGCCGCCCGTCTCGCCGTCCCGCGAGGAGTCGTCGTGTTCGAGTTCTTCCCAGGCGACCGCGCCTGGTCGTCAACGGTGAACCTGGCCCTGATGGCCGGTGGCTCACTCGGCGACATGGAGCGCCGGCTGGGCCCGCTCCGCGACCTGCCCGCGGCGGACCCCTCCGCGGCGGACCCGCCGCCGGCGAGGCTGGAGGCCTGGGCCGCGGCCTGGGCGGGGATGGCGCACCGGCAGGAGGAGCTCGCCGCCCTGGACCTGAAGGCCGGGTACCCGCTGACGGCGGGGGCGCGCTACCTGCGCGCCTCGGTGTACCACGCGAGCGGGCAGCGGCAGATCCCGCCGGGGCCGGCGAAGTCGGAGAGCTACGCCGCGGCCCTGCAGGCGTTCGGGAACGCGGTGGAGTGCGCGGCCCTGCCGCTGGAGCGCATCCACGTCGACTCCCCCGACGGCATGATGCCCGGCTACCTGATCGCGCCGGACGCCGCCGACCCGCGGCCGGTGGTCATCGTCTACGGCGGCCTGGACCTGACCAAGGAGCTGGTGTACGCCGTGGTGGGCACCGCGTTCGCCCGCCGGGGCGTCACCTGCCTGGTCGTCGACACCCCCGGCACCGGGGAGCTGATCCGGCTGCGCGGCGTGCCCTCGCGCCCGGACTACGAGGTGCCCACCGCGGCGATCATCGACTACCTGGAGACCCGGCGTGACGTGGACGCCCGGCACGTGGCCGTGCTCGGCATCAGCTTCGGCGGGTACTACGCGGCCCGCGCGGCGGCGTTCGAGCCGCGGGTCTCGGCCTGCGTCTCGTGGGCCGGCAACTGGGACTGCGGCGCGGTCTGGAGACGGCGCTGGGACGGCCGCTCCGGGTACGAGCCGGCGTCGTGGTTCCTGCCCTGGGTGCTCGGCACGCCGACCGTGGAGCAGGCCCTGGAACGGCTGGAGGAGTGGACGCTGGCCGACGTGTGGCCGCGGGTGACCCAGCCCCTGCTGATCGTGCACGGGGAGGACGACCGGGAGATCCCGGTCGCCGACGCGCACCGCGCCTTCGAGGCGGCCGGATCGGAGGACAGGACGCTGCGCGTGTTCACCGCCGGGGAGGGCGGCACCGAGCACATGCAGACCGACGACCCGGGCCCGGCCCTGCAGCTGATCGCCGAGTGGCTGTCGCTGCGGATGCCGGTGGAGGCGCACCTGCCGGTGCCCTCGCCGCGCACGGTCTGACCCCTGACACCGAAGCACCCCGCGGCACTGAGAGCCGCGGGGTGCTTCTCGGTCTGCGCCGGCCCGGTCCGCGTCAGGCGGCGGGGCGCCAGAACGGCAGGGACGCCTCATCGTTCAGCGGGACGAAGTCGACCTCGACCCGCATCCCGATCCGGACCTCGTCCACCTCGCAGCCGATCACGTTTCCCATGATCCGCGGCCCCTCGTCGAGCTCGACCACGGCGACCGCGTACGGGGTCCACTGGCTGAACGGGAACGCCCCGTTCTGCCGCACCACCGAGAAGGTGTGCACGACGCCCCTGCCCGCGGTGGTCAGCCAGCCGGGCACGGCGCCGCACTCGACGCAGATCTGCCGGGGGTAGAACTGCCGGTGGCGGCACTCGGGGCACTCCTGCACCAGCAGCTCGCCGCGCAGCGTGGCCTCCCAGTACGGCCGGGTGGAGGCGTCCAGCAGCGGTACCGGGCGGCCCTCCATCGGGGGTGCGTCAGTGGGTGTGGTGGCGTTCGTCATGCCTTGTCCTTTCCGAGGATCACGGTGCCCATCGCCGACAGCCAGCCGCCGGAGCCGCACGCCAGGGCGACCTCGGCGCCCTCGACCTGCGCCGCGCCGCCCTGGCCGCGCAGCTGCCGGGTGGCCTCGATGAGCAGGAAGATGCCGCGCATGCCGGGGTGGCAGGAGCTGAGCGCGCCGCCGTCGGTGTTCAGCGGCAGGGCGCCGCCGAGCTGCAGGGCGCCGGAGGCCGCGAACGGGCCGCCCTCGCCCTTCTTGCAGAACCCGAGGTCCTCCAGCATGAGCAGCGCGGTGATGGTGAAGCTGTCGTAGAGCTGCACCGTGTCGACGTCGTCGGGGGTGAGGCCCGCCTGGGCGAAGGCCTCCTTCCCGCTGCGCTCGGCGGCGGTGCGGGTGTAGTCGGGCATCTGGCTGATGTTCCAGTGCGTCTGCGCCGACGCGGCGCCCAGCACGTACACCGGCGGCTGGCGCAGGTCGCGGGCCCGCTCGGCGGTGGTGACGATCACCGCGCCGCCGCCGTCGGAGACCACGCAGCAGTCCAGCAGGTGCAGTGGATCGGCGATCATACGGGAGTTGACCACGTCCTCGACCGTCATCGGCTTGCGGTACTGCGCGTTCGGGTTGAGCGCGGCGTGCGTGCGGCAGGCCACCGCGATCGCGGCCAGCTGCTCGGAGGTGGTGCCGTACTCGTGCATGTGCCGCTGCGCGGCCATGGCGTAGGCGCCGATCAGCGAGTTGCCCCAGGGCGCCTCGAACTGCAGGACGCCCGGGACCGCCTCGCCCGGCCTCTTGGCGCCGAAGCCGGGGTTGGTGCCCGACTTGGTGTACAGGTCGGAGCCGTAGACGATCAGCACGTTGTCGCACAGGCCGGCCCGGATCGCGGCCGCCGCGTGCTGGACGTGCAGCTCGAAACTGGAGCCGCCGACGGCGGTGCCGTCGAAGTACCGCGGGTTGATGCCCAGGATCTCGGCCATGGTGCCGGCGTTGTCGGGCTGCGCGAAGTCTCCCTGGGCGCACATGAACCCGTCGATCTCGCTCTTGGCGAGGCCGCAGTCGGCGAGCGCCCGCTGCACGGCGAGTACGTGGTGCCCGACCGCGTCGAGATGCGGGGCCTTGGGGTAGTCGCTCAGGCCGATCCCGGCGACGACTGGCGTGCGGTCAACCATGGGTGTGGTCTCTCCTCGTGAGGGTGGGCTGCGGTCAGCGGTTGGGAGCGGGCTCGCGGGGGAGGCCGAGGATGCGCTCGGCCATGATGTTGCGCATGATCTCGTCGGTGCCGCCGGCGAGGCGCAGGGACGGCGCGCTCAGCGCGAGCTCGGCCCAGACGTAGGTGCCCCACTCGCCGGTGTCGGCGGTCATGCGGGCTCCGAGGACACGGCCGGCGAGCGCGCCGATGGCGCGCACGTTCTCCGAGTCCATCAGCTTGATGATCGAGGCCTCGGCCCCGGGCTCGCCCCCGGCGGCGCGGGCGGCGGCCCGAGCGGCGGTCCACCGGATGATGTCGCGCCGGATCGCGATCCGGGCGAACTCCGCCCGGATGCCGGTGTCGCCGTCGAGGCCGAAGTGCCTGATCAGGCCGAGCAGCCGCTCGACCGGGTCGGAGGCGGGCGGGGAGGTCCGGTAGCCCATGGACGCCCGCTCGTTGCCGAGCGTGGTCATGGCCACCTTCCAGCCGTCGCCGGGCCTGCCGAGCACGTGGCTGTCGGGGACGAACACGTCGTCCACGAACACCTCGTTGAACGCCTCGCCACCGGTCATCTGGCGCAGCGGACGGACCTCGACGCCGGGGTCGTGCATGTCGATCATCAGCATGGTCAGGCCGCCGTGCTTGGAGGCCTCCGGGTCGGTGCGGACCAGCATCTCGCCGATGTCGCTGTAGTGGGCGCCGGAGGTCCACACCTTCTGCCCGCTCACCCGCCAGCCGTCGCCGTCGCGGACCCCGCGGCTGCGGACCCCGGCCAGGTCCGAGCCGGCCTCGGGCTCGGAGAAGAGCTGGCAGGCGAGCAGGTCGGCCCGGTACAGCGCGCGGAGGTACCTCTCCTTGACCTCCGGGGTGCCCCAGGCGAGCAGGGTCGGCGCGACGATGTGGTGGCCGACGACGAAGCAGGCCTCCGAGGGCAGCTCGTAGTCGGCGGCCACCTCGTCGAACAGTTCCTGGAAGCACGCGTCCCGGCCGCCGCCGCCGTACTCGGCCGGGCCGGTGAGCCAGCCGAACCCGGCGTCGAAGAGCTCGCGGCGGAAGGCCGTCGCGGCCTCCACCATCCGCAGCTCCTCCTCGCGGGTCGGCTCGGCGCCGGAGCTCAGCTCGTCCGAGCCGACACCCCAGCCCTCCTGTGCCTCCGGGAGCGGCTTGGCGTGCGCGTCGAGGAACGCCCGGACGGCGTCCCGGAACGCGGCCTCGCCGGTCGGGGGGTGTTCGGTCTGGTCACTCACGCTTGCTCCCGCAGCAGACGGTGGAGCACCTTGCCACTGGCGTTCTTGGGCAGGGTGCCGGTGTGGATTCGGATCTCGTCGGGCACCTTGTACTTCGCGAGGCGGTCCCGGCAGAACCCGCGGATGTCCTCGGGCGTGGTCTCGGCGGCGGCCGCCCCGGCGAGTACGACATGGGCCCGCACGGTCTGGCCCCAGTGCGGGTCCGGGACGCCGACGACGGCGCACTCGACCACGCCGGGGAAGGCGGACAGGACCGTCTCGATCTCGATCGGGTAGACGTTCTCGCCACCACGGATGATCATGTCGTCCCTGCGGCCGGCCAAGTACAGGTAGCCCTCCTCGTCGAGGTGGCCGAGGTCGCCGCCCTTGAACCAGCCGTTCACCACCACCTGGGCGGTCTTCTCCGGCTGGCCGTGGTAGCCGCTCATCACCATGTCGCTGCGGGTGACGATCTGGCCGACCTCGCCGGTCGGCACCTCCCGGTCGTCGGCGTCCCAGATCTGCAGGTCGATGTTGTAGCCGGGGCGCCCCACCGACTTCAGCAGGTGCGGGTGCCCGTTCAGCGCGCGCAGGTGGTCCTCGGGGGTCAGCACGCTCTGCATGCCCGCCTCGGTGCCGGCGCCAAAGCCGTTGTAGAAGTCGCAGTCCATCACCGCCATCGCCCGGGTCAGCAGGTCGGGCGACATCGGCGCGGCACCGTAGAAGACCGAGCGCAGCGTGGCGAAGTCGGCCGGGTCCACGTCCGGCTGCCGCAGCAGCGCACTGATCATGGTCGGCACCAGGAACACGTCGGTGAGGCCCTTGCGGCACCACCTCAGCAGCTCCGCCGGGTCCCACTGCGGGATGATCAGCGACGTCGAGCCGCGGTGGATCGCGTTGAGCACCAGGCCGAGCCCGGCGACGTGGTACAGCGGGGAGGCCGAGTAGCGGAACTCGTCCCGCAGGAAGCGGTACTCCAGGACCGCGTTGGAGACCATGGTCTTCCACATGCGGTGCGACTGCATGACGCCCTTGGGCAGGCCGGTCGTGCCGCTGGTGAAGGCGAGCGCGATCACGTCCTCGTCCTCGACCGCCGCCGGCACCGGGGCGCCGGCCGCGCCGAGCGCGAGGACCTCCTCCAGCGGGACGGTCCCCTCGGAGGCCGTGCCGCAGCCGACCACGTGCGCCAGGTGCGGCAGCTCCGGCCGGGCCCGCAGCACGTCCGGCGCGTACCGGTCGCCGACGAAGATCCAGGACGCCTCGGCGGTGCGTAGCAGGGTCGTGATCTCGGCGGGCGACAGCCGGTAGTTCAGCGGCACCGCCACCGCGCCGAGCTTGAACAGGGCGAGCAGGATCTCCACGTACTCCGGCGAGTCGGTGTCCAGGATCGCGACCCGGTCGCCCTGCCGCAGGCCCGTCTCCTGCATGCCTCGGGCCAGCCGGTCCACCCGGTCGCGGACCTCGGCGAAGGTGCGTGAGCCGTCGGCGGTGACGAAGCACTCCCGGTTCGGGGAGCGCCGCGCGGCCATGTCGATCCACTCCCCGATCCGGATCCCCGACAGGCGCTGCCCGGTCAGCGGGGCCGGGCGGGGGTGCTGCGCGGCCATCTCACTTCCCCAGCATCTCGGCGAGGAGCTCCATCTCGGCCAGGCTGTTGCCCGGCACCTGGTAGCCGGTGTCGTCGAAGACCTCGGCCAGGTGGTCGCGGACGTCCTCGGCGCTGAGGGAGCCGTTGACATAACCACGGGTCATGCCGACGAACACCCGGGCCACCCGCCCGGCGCCCGCGCTGAGCACCTCGCCGGACAGCTCGCACGAGTCGTGGCACAGGTACGCGACCACGGACGAGACCAGCGCGGGGTCCAGCCGGTCGGCGAGCGGGTTCTCGAAGCCCTCGGTCATCCGGGTGAGCGCCACCGGGCCGACCGCGTTCGCCCTGATGTCGTACTTGCGGCCCTCGATGGCCAGCACCTTGATCAGCCCGATCAGCCCCATCTTGGCCGAGGCGTACGAGGCCTGGCCGAAGTTGCCGAAGAAGCCGGCCGAGGACGAGGTCACCACGACCCGCCCGAAGCCCTGCTCACGGAAGATCCGCCAGGCCGGGCGGGTGACATTGAAGGCGCCCTTCAGGTGCACGTCCAGCACCGGGTCCACGTCGTCGGGGCCGGTGTTCTGGAAGGTCTTGTCGCGCAGGATGCCCGCGTTGTTCACCACGACGTCCACCCGGCCGAACGCGGAGACCGCGGTCCGGATCAGGGCCTCGCCGCCCTCGACGGTGGCGACGGAGTTGACGTCGGCCACCGCGGTGCCGCCGAGCGCCTCGATCTCCTTGACCACGATCGCCGCCCGGCCGCTCTCGACGCCGTCACCTGACAGGGACGTGCCCATGTCGTTGACGACGACCTTCGCGCCGCGGCGTCCCAGTTCGAGGGCGTGGGCCCGGCCGAGCCCCCCGCCCGCTCCGGTGACCACGGCGACCCGACCGTCGAAGCTAAGATCCACGGTGACTTCCTCCTTTGGCGGCGGCCCCGCACCGGCGGCGGCGCGGCATCAGCTCGATAATCGGCATCGACACGAACGATCGCTCAAGGGGAGTTACTGCGGGCGTTACGGCTCCGGCCGCTCATGCCGGGTGCACACGCCCCTTCTAACGTCCTGGCCATGAGCGGACTTCAACAACTGGCCGACGCGACCGCGGCGTTCACCGGCCTCGCCGAGGAGCACGAGGAGTTCCGGGACAGCGTGCGGTCGTTCGTGGAGCGGGTCTCCCCGGAGTCGCAGGTACGCCGCCTGATGGACACCGATTCGGGTTACGACCCGCAGGTGTGGCGACAGATGGCCGAGCAGCTCGGTCTGCAGGGGATCGCGATCCCCGAGCGGTTCGGCGGCTCGGGGGCGTCCTTTCTCGAACTGGGCGTGGTACTGGAGGAGACGGGCCGGGCCCTGCTGGGCGGGCCGTTCTTCGCCACCGTGGTGCTCGCCGTCAACGCCCTGCTCCTGTCCGGCGACGAGCAGGCGCAGCAGGACTTCCTGCCCGGGATCGCCGCCGGGGAAACGGTCGCCTCGGTGGCGATCACCGAGCCGTCCGGGTCCTGGCGGCCCGGCGACGTCGCGCTGCGGGCGTCACCCGAGGACGGCGTCTGGCGGCTGTCCGGGACCAAGTCGTTCGTGCTGGACGGGCATGTGGCCGACCTGCTGCTGGTCTTCGCCAGGACCGGCGCCGGGCTCTCGCTGTTCGCGGTCTTCGGGGAGGCCGCCCGGCTGACCCGGACGCAGCTGCCGACGATGGACCGGACGCGCCGGCAGGCGGTGCTGGAGTTCGACCGGACCCCGGCGCGGCTGGTCGGCGCGGAGGGCGCCGCGGGCCCCGTGCTGGAGCGCCTGCTGGACCTGGCGGCGGTCGGCCTGGCCGCCGAGCAGGTCGGCGGCGCCCAGCGGTGCCTGGAGATGTCGGTCGAGTACGCCAAGGTGCGCAGCCAGTTCGGGCGGCTGATCGGCTCGTTCCAGGCGATCAAGCACAAGTGCGCGGACATGCTGATGGCGGTCGAGTCGGCCCGGTCGGCGGCGCACTACGCGATGTACACGGCCGGGGAGGACCTGCCGGAGCTCCCGGTGGTCGCCGGCCTGGCCAAGTCCTACTGCTCGGAGGCCTACACCATGGTGGCGGGCGAGAACATCCACGTACACGGGGGCATCGGGTTCACCTGGGAGCATCCGGCGCACCTGTACTTCAAACGGGCGGCGTCCTCGGCGCTGCTGTTCGGCGACCCCGACCACCACCGGGCCCGGTACGCCGACGGGGTGGGACTGTGAGCGCGCAGCCGGTCATCGCGGGCGACGACCTGCGCGGCGTGATGGCCTGTTTCGCCACCGGAGTGGTCGTGGTGACCGCCTCCGGGACGGACGGCCCGGTGGGGATGGCGGTCAACTCGTTCGTCTCGGTGTCGCTGGACCCGCCGCTGGTGCTGTTCTGCGCGGCGCACACCTCGACCACCTGGCCGGCGATCCAGGCCGCCGGGCACTTCTGCGCCAACGTGCTGTCGGCCGACCAGGAGGAGCTGGCCCGGCAGTTCGCCCGCCGAGGCGACCGGTTCGCGGGCGTGCCGCACACCTCCGGGACGACCGGCGCCCCCGTGCTGGGCGACGTGCACGCGCACGTGGAGTGCACGATCGTCGACACCTACGAGGCCGGCGACCACACCCTGGTGCTCGGCCGGGTGCTGGAGCTCGCCGCCGACGACGAGGCGGCGCCGCTGCTCTTCTACCGCAGCGCCTACCGACTGTTCTGAGCAAGATCCCGACTGGTCGACATGACGAAGGAGTGACAAGTGGTAGCCGCGATCCGCAACGCCGAGTGGTGCGCCTGGTTCCCGGAGGACTACCGGTGGGCGTACAACGTGATGCTGGTGCTCGCCGTGGTGCCGACCGGCGGCGCCGAGGTCGGCGAGATCGACCGGGTCTGCCGGCGGCTGGCCGGCCACGTGGGCGACGACGAGCGTTGGTTCCGCGAGTGGGGCGCCATGGGCGACCACGTCCGGGGCCTCGCCGAGAAGGCCGAGGCGCGGGGCGACCGCCGCGCCGCCCTGGCGCACTACCGCCGGGCCACCAGCTACTACTTCGCCGCCGAGCGGTTCCGTTTCCCCAAGGACGCGGAGGCGCTGGCCTCCTACCGGGCGATGACGGACTGCTTCCGGCGCGCCGCCGAGCTGGACGACCGGTACCGGATCGAGCACGTGGAGATCCCGTACGAGGACACCGCGCTGCCCGCGATCTTCATCTCCGCCGCCTCCTCGCCCGGTGACCGGCGGCCCGCGGTGCTGTTCATGAGCGGGTTCGACGGCAACAAGGAGCACAACTGGTTCCTCGGCGCCGAGGACCTGATCGCCCGCGGCGTCTCGGTGCTGTCGCTGGACAGCCCCGGCGTCGGCGAGGCCGTCCGCTTCCGCGGCGTTCCGCTGCGGCACGACTACGAGGCGGCCGGCAGCGCCGCGATCGACTGGCTGGAGGGCCGCTCGGACGTGGACGCCGACCGGATCGGCGTGATGGCGCTGAGCCTGGGCGGCTACTACGCCTCGCGCTGCGCCAGCATGGAGCCCCGGTTCAAGGCCTGCGTCGCCTGGGGCGCGATCTGGGACTACCACCGGATCTGGCGCGAGCGGATCGAGGCCGCGTACGCCAAGCAGCTGCCGGTCCCCGGCGAGCACCTGGTCTGGTCCACCGGGACCTCCTCCAACACCGAGGCGCTGCGGCTGCTGGAGGGTTTCCGGCTGGCCGACGTGGTGCCCCGGATGGACTGCCCGTTCCTGCTGGTGCACGGCGAGGACGACCAGCAGGTGCCGGTGTCCGACGCCCACCTGCTCTACGACGCCTGCGGATCGGCGGACAAGACGCTGCGGATCTTCACCAATGAGGAGGGGGCCGCGCAGCACTGCCACATGGACAACCTGTCGATCGCGGTGCCCGAGATCAACGCCTGGCTGGCCGACCGGCTCGGCGCCTCCGCCGGATAACGGCCCGTTCGGATAACGACCGGCTTAACGGCGGGCGGCCTAGCGTGCTCCCGCCGGAAGGCGGTCGCTCCACCCACGACCCACCACGGCCGCCGCGCCGGCACGACCCATCTGGAGATTGCGATGACCACTGGTAAGCCCCGCCCGCTCATCTCGGTCGACTCCCACGTCGTGGAGCCGAAGGACCTCTGGCTCAAGCGGCTGCCGCAGCGCTTCCAGCACCAGGCCCCCCAGGTCCAGTCCACCGACAAGGGCGACTTCTTCGTCGTGCCCAACACCGGGATGTCGCCCAAGCCGGTCGGCACCGAGGGCGCCATGATCAACACGAAGATCAACAGTGTGATCACCAAGCCCACCGGCTACCGCTTCGAGGACCAGCGGCCCGGTGCGTACGACCCGGCCGCCCGGCTGGAGGACCAGGACAGCCAGGGCATCCTGGCCGAGGTCGTCTACCCGGGCTGGCTGATCGTGCACAGCATCCCCGACTTCGAGCTCAAGGTCGCCTGCGTGCGCGCGTACAACGACTGGCTGTTCGAGGAGTTCTGCTCCTACAACCCCGACCGGCTGATCGGCGCGGTCGCGCTCCCGGTCGGCCCGGGTCCGATCGAGCCCGCGATCGAGGAGGCCAGGCGCTGGGCCGAACGCGGCGCCAAGACCTTCCTGCTCCCGCAGGCGGTCCCCGGCATGGCCTGGGGCGACGACCACTGGGAGCCGCTGTGGGCGGTCCTGGAGGAGATCGGGCTGCCCGTCGGGTTCCACCAGGCCGCCGGCCAGGTGGCCATGTTCAACGACAAGACCACCCCGGGCGTGTTCTGGACCACCGCCGTCGGCAACAAGATCAGCCTGGGCTGGGTGTTCATGCAGCTGGTCTACGGCGCGGTCCCCGAGCGCCACCCGAACCTGCGGTTCATCCTGGTCGAGGGCGGCATCGGCTGGATCGCCTTCCAGCTCAACACCATGGACCACCTGTTCACCGACCACCACCGCTGGACGATCCCCGAGCTGGCGATGAAGCCCAGCGACTACTTCAACCGCAACTTCTGGGCCACCTTCGAGGACGACCGGCCCGGCATCCTCACCCTGCCCATGCTGGACGAGAAGCGGCTGATGTGGGCCGGAGACTACCCGCACACCGAGGGCAACTTCCCCTACTCCCAGGAGCAGGTCGCGCACGACTTCCAGGGCATCGACGAGTCGGTGATCTCCGCGATCACCCACGACAACGCGATCGACCTGTTCGGCCTGTCGGTGCCCCGGCTCGTCAAGGCCTGACGGGCGCACCCGGATCCGGCGGCGGTCGTCACGACCGCCGCCGGACCGCGTTCGCGGTACCCGCGGACGAGTCGGGGCGGCGCGTTCCGATGGCACGTTCCAAGGGGCGTGTCCGGAGGGCGGAGGCGGCGGAGGTCAGATCCCGCGCAGCTCGCTGACCAGCTGCCGGGTCGTCGGCATCGGCCCCACGCCGAGCTCGGCCAGGGCCTTGGTCAGCCGCTGGAACTCGGCCAGCACGGCGTGCGGCGCGCCCAGCGCCCCCTCCACCTGCATCCGCACGCAGTAGGCGGACTCGCAGAACGGATCCCGGTTGATCGCGAACGAGGCCGCCTGCCTGGCACGCTCCAGATGACCGAGCGACAGCGCCACCTCGGCGGCGTCGACCGCCGCGTTGACGATCATCACCTCCAGCTCGTGCCGGCGCTCCTCGGCCCACTCCAGCTCGCTCTCGGGCAGGTAGGGCCCCTCGACCAGCTCCAGCGTCGACTCGATCCGCTCCAGCCGCTCCGCGCCGCGCAGCCCGTACGCTTCCTTGATCATCCGCTCGAAGCGCAGGTCGGTGCTGTCCACGTACAGGCCGTCGGCCCAGCGGACGTGGCTCTGCGAGGTCCGGGCCAGGTTCACCCCGGTCGCCTGCCGCAGCTTGTGCACCACCTGGCGGAAGTAGTTGCCGCCGCGGCGCGGGTCGGCGTCGGGGAACAGCCGCTCCTGCAGCCGGTGCCGCTCCACCCCCTCGGGGTGCAGCGTGAGGTAGGCGGCCAGCTCCAGCACCTTGGTCCGGCGCGAGCAGCGCGGCACGCCGTCCACGATCAGGTCGAGTACCGGGCCGTGCGTGTGCACGTCGATGACGATCACCCGCTCGGAGGCCACGGCCGGCTGGCGCTTGCGCGCCTCCGGCGGCTGGTGGCCGACCAGCTGACGCCAGCGGGTGCCGCCGACGTCGTTCTCGATCTGGCGGCGCAGCACCCCGGGCACGTCGTTCAGCGCGTTCTTCAGGATGAACAGGCAGCCGATCGCGTTCGCGGTCTCGTAGGCGAGCTCGACCGCGGCCGACGCCGCCTCGGCGTGGCCCAGCCGGGCCTCGGCCTCGGCCAGGTAGGTGGCGGCGAAGGGCAGCATCAGGGTGCGGCCGGCCGCCCGCATCGCCTCGGTCGCGGTGCGCAGCACCCGCACGGCGTCCTCGGGCCGGTCGATCCGCAGGTAGGCCAGGCCCTGGAAGGTCTGGCCCCACTCGGCGTAGCAGCGGTTGCCGCTCGCGGCCGAGCGGCTGATCGCGTCGGCCAGGGTCATCCGGGCGTCGTCCACCCGGCCCAGGGTGAGCTGCAGGACGCCGACCACGACCTCGAAGCAGGGCTCCCAGCCGAACCGGGTCCTGCGGCTGTGCTCGACCGCCGACTCGGCGGCCCACAGCGCCTTCTCGGTCTGCCCCTCGGCCCACAGCAGCCACGCCTCGTGGAAGAACCACAGGTCGGTGTGCGCGCCGAACTTGATCGCCTCGGGGACCTCGTCCAGCAGCTCGCGGGCCAGGGCCAGCTCGCCGCGCCAGACCAGGGCGAGCAGCGGGTGCGGGGTGCGGAAGAACGAGCGCGGCGGCCAGTCGTCCTCGTCGGGCAGCATCCGCAGCAGCTGGTCCAGCCGCCCCTGCACCAGCAGGCCCCAGGAGTACACGCGCTCGCTGTCCACCCAGTCCCGGCCGGGCGGGGAGGCGACCGGCTCGCGGCCCGCCACCGCCTCCAGTTCGTAGCGGACCGCCTCGGCCCGGAAGTCGCCCTCGTAGTTGCGGATCAGCTCCAGCGCCTCGGCCGGGCGCCACTGCATGGCGTACCCGACGAACGCGACCGCGCCGGGGTCGGACTTGGCCACGTCGCCGAGCACGCCCTCCTGGTGCAGCCGGCCGATCAGCGCCTGCGCCTCGGGGATGCGCCGCACCCCGTACAGCGCGCGCAGCAGAGCGCCGAGCAGGACCGGGCGGGACTCGACCACCTGGTTGCCGAACGCCTCCAGCCAGCGCAGCAGGACCAGCCAGTCGGCGCGGGCGGACAGCGCGGCGACGGCGCGCTCGGCCACGTCGGCGGCCTTCTCCAGCTCCCCCGCCTCCAGGTAGGTCTCGACCGCGTCCTCGTGCATCCCGATCTCCTCCAGGAGCCGGGCGTACCGGCTCTGCAGGCCGGGCAGCTCGCCGGGCAGCCGCGCCTGCAGCTGCTCGCGCAGGTACTGGCGGAACCGGGGGTGGTAGACCAGCGCGCGGTCGGCCTTGGTCGCCGGCAGGTGCCGCGAGCCGAGCGACTGCCACAGCCGGTAGCCCTTCTCGCCGCAGAGGGCGACCGCGGCCCGCGCGGTGACGATGGCCGGGATCGAGGTGCGCAGCAGGAAGTCCTGCTCCTCCTCGGGGAGGCGGGCCAGGATCTCCCGGGAGACGAAGCCGGCCAGCGCGTCCGGCCCGTTCTCGGACTGGAGCCCGGGGACGATGTCGAAGGCGACGGCGGCGATCCAGCCCTTGGTGGCCTCCATCAGCGGCGCCGGGTCCCGCCCGCCCTGGCCGTGCGCGGCGAGCAGCGTGCGGGCCTCGTCCATGTTGAGGGCCAGGTCCTCGCCGCTCATCCGGGCGATCCGGCCCTGCATCATCATCCGGCCGATCGGGCCGCTCAGGTCCTCGCGGCTCAGGATGACCGTCCGGACGCCCGGCGGCAGGTAGTCCAGGAAGACGCCGAGCACGGCGAGCGTCTCGTCCGCGTCCACCAGCCACTCGCAGTCGTCCAGGACGAGCAGCAGGGACGCGTCGGCGACGCTCTCGGCGAGCATCGCGGCCACCTCGGTCGCCGGGAAGCCCTCCGCCAGGGCGGTCTCCACCGTCCGGGACGCCTCGGGATCCAGGCCGGACAGTGCCTCGGCCAGGTAGACCATCAGCCGGGACGGGCTGCGGTCGCCGGCGTCGAGCGTCAGCCAGGCCAGCGGCCAGCCGAACCGCGTGGCGAACATCCGGGTCTGCACGGTCTTGCCGGATCCGGCCGCGGCGAAGATCACGATCGTTTCGTGGGACTCGAGGAGGGCGGCGAACTGCTCGTCCAGCCGGTCCCTGGTGATCGTCCCACGCGGCAGTCCAGGGGGTTGGACTTTGTGACTCAAGATCATGCCAGCCTCAGTTCACCAGAACGTAGCGTCACAGCGACTCCACCGAAACACCCCCGGTCCGGTGAAGCCGCGCTTCAATCAAGTGCTATGGCAATACTTATGTCAAGACTATTGCCGTTTTTAATGCCCTTTTCGACATGGTGAGGGCTTTATTGATCACTGCGAGCTAAGTAACCGGCAGGGAGGATCGTCCCTGGCTCCGGGCGGCCCCCGCCTGCCGATACTGCGCCGCCGGGCGTCACCCCGGCCATCACCCGGGCCGTCGCCGCGGCGGCCCCCGATCCGGCCCCGGGCCCATAACGGCAGCGGTAACGCCGGGTGGGATGAGGTGGCCGCGGAGCCCCCCGTACCCTTCCCGCACGCGAACGGAGCCCCCGGTGTTCTACTACTTCCCGGACAACTACATGTGGTCGTCGGCCTTCAATCTGGCCCTGATGGCGGGCGGCTCGCTCGGCGAGATGAACCGTTGGCTGTCGCCGCTGCGCGAGGGCGAGCCCGACGGCGAGGCCTGGGGCAAGGCGTGGGCCGGGATGGCCGAGCAGCAGGAGGCCCAGGCCGCCGAGGACCTGGCCACCGGGCTGCGCCGCAGTGCCGGTCTCCGCTACCTGCGCGCCTCGGTGTACCACGCCAGCGGCGAGCGGCAGATCCCGCCGGGCCCGGAGAAGAGCGCGAGCTACCGGGCCTCGCTGGACGCCTTCGAGAAGGCGATCGAGCTGGCACCGCTGAACGTGGAGCGGATCGAGGTGGACTCGCCCGACGGCGTCCTGCCCGGGTACCTCATCCCGGCCCGGACCGCCGAGCCCGCCCCGGTCGTGATCTTCTACGGCGGCTTCGACGTCACCAAGGAGATCCTCTACGGCTTCGTCGAGGAGGAGTTCGTCCGAAGGGGCATCAGCTGCCTGGTGATGGACAGCCCCGGCGTGGGCGAGCCGCTGCGGCTGCGCGGCGTGCCCTCGCGCCCCGACTACGAGGTGCCGACCGGCGCCGTGATCGACTACCTGGAGACCCGCGCCGACGTGGACGCGAGCCGGATCGGCGTGATGGGCATCAGCCTCGGCGGCTACTACGCGCCGCGGTCGGCCGCGTTCGAGCCGCGGATCAAGGCGTGCGCCGCCTGGGGCGGCATCTGGGACTGGGGCGCCACCTGGGAGAAGCGCTGGGCGACCCGGTCCAAGACCGTGTCCGTGCCGTGGTTCCAGCTGCCCTGGGTGATGGGCACCGACACCATGGAGGCCGGCCTGGAACGGGTCAGGCAGTGGACGCTGGTGGACGTGCTGCCCAGGCTCACCCAGCCGCTGCTGATCGTGCACGGCGAGAACGACCGCCAGGTCGCGGTCGAGGACGCGCGCAAGGCCTTCGAGGCGGCCGGCTCGGCGGACAAGACGCTGCGGATCTTCACGGTCGCCGAGGGGGGCGCCGAGCACTGCCAGACCGACGAGCCCGACCCGGCCCGCCAGCTGATCGCCGACTGGTTCGGCCGGCGCTTCGGCACCCTGCCCGAGCGGGGCTGACCCGCCGCCGTCCACGAGTTCGCGAGGGTTTCGTAAGGATCGCGAGGATTTCGCGAGGATGAGGAGACATCGGCATGAGCACTGACACCGACGGGGCGCCAGTCCGCAAGGTGACGCTCGACGACGTGCACGCGCTGTGCGACCGGTACCGGAACTGGGGCAGGTGGGGCCCGGACGACCAGCTCGGCACGCTCAACCACATCGAGCCGGAGATGATCGTCGCCGCGGCGGGGCTGGTCCGGCAGGGCAAGGTCATCTCCTGCGCGCTGCCCTACGACGGCAACGGCCCGCAGAACGGCTGGGGCGGGCGGGTCAACCCGCTGCACTTCATGCTGCAGGACGGCGGCGACGCGGCCATCGGCGCCCAGGACCACATGGCCCGGCTGCGGTACGCCGACGACGCGATCTACATGCCGCTGCAGTCCGGTACCCAGTGGGACGCGCTGTCGCACGTGTTCTACGACGGCAAGATGTACAACGGCTACGGGCAGGAGCATGTCTCCAGCACCGGGGCCGAGAAGAACGCGATCCACCTGATGACCGAGAAGGTCGTCGGACGCGGCGTACTGCTGGACATCCCCCGCCACCGCGGCGTGCCCTGGCTGGAGCCGGGGCAGGGCATCGACAGCGCCGAACTGGCCGCGTGCGCCGAGTCCCAGGGCGTCACCGTCGGGCGCGGCGACTTCGTGCTGGTCCGGACCGGCCACATGGCCATGTGCCGGGAGCAGGGCGCCTGGGGCGGGTACGCCGCGGGCGACGCCCCCGGGCTCACCCTGGACTCGGCGCACTGGATCTGCGGGAACGAGATCGCCGGCGTCGCGACCGACACCTGGGGCATGGAGGTGCGGCCGAACGAGCTGGAGGAGATCTTCCAGCCGGTGCACATCGTGCTGCTGGTCAGCGCCGGCCTGCTGATCGGCGAGATCTTCGACCTGGAGAAGCTGGCCGAGGACTGCGCCGGCGACGGCGTGTACGAGTTCATGTTCGCCGCCGGACCGCTGCCGTTCACCAAGGCGGTCGGCTCGCCGCTGAACCCGATGGCGATCAAATGAACGTCGACGAGCTCAACCGGCTGCCGGTCGCCTGGGAACCGGACCCCGCCGACTTCCCCGGCACCCCGCTGGGACGGATGGCGGCCCGGCACGGAATCGCCACCTTCGAGGAGGTGGCCGCCCGCGCCGCCGCCGACCCCGAGTGGTTCTGGGGCGCGGCCGCCGACGACGTGCTGCGCTGGCTGCGGCCGTACGACAAGGTGCTCGACCTGTCGGACGGCCCGCAGTTCCCGCACTTCTTCAAGGGCGGCGGGCTCAACTGGGCCGACTACGCGGTGGACCGGTGGGTCGAGGAGGGCCGCGGCGGCGACGAGGCGGTCGTCTGGGAGGGCGACGACGGCTCGGTCCGCACCGTCACCTACGGCGAGCTGAAGGAGCAGATCGACCGGGCCGCGGGCGCGTTCGCCGCGCGCGGCGTCGGCATGGGCGACGTGGTCGCGCTGTACCTGCCGATGGTGCCCGAGGCCGTGGTGGTCGTGCTGGCCGCCGCCAAGATCGGCGCCGTCGTGGCGCCGTTCTTCAGCGGCTTCGGGCCCACCCCGGTGCGCGAGCGGCTGCTGGACTCCGGCGCCCGGCTGATGGTCACCGCGGACGGTTTCGAGCGCCGCGGCAGGCTCGTCCCGATGAAGGAGACCTTCGACGAGGCCGCCGAGGACCTTCCGGGGCTGCGCGACGTGCTGGTGCTGCGCCGGCTGGGCCGGGACGCCCCGATGACGGCGGGCCGCGACGAGTGGTGGGACGAGGCGCTGGCCGCGGCCGAGCCCGTCACCGAGACCCCGGTCCTGGACGCCGAGACCCCGTGCATCCTGCTGTACTCCTCCGGCAGCACCGGCCGCCCCAAGGGCTGCCTGCACACCCACTCCGGCCTGCCGTTCAAGTTCGCGCAGGAGGCCCGGCACGGGTACGGCCTGGACTCCGGCGACCGGCTGCTGTGGCTCACCGACATGGGCTGGGTGATGGGCGTCTACACGGTGACCGCCGCCCTCTCCAACGGCGCCACCGCCGTGCTGTACGAGGGCACCGCCGACCACCCCACACCCGACCGGCTGTGGTCGCTGGTCGAGCGGCACCGGGTGACGGTGCTGGGGGTCTCCCCCACCCTGGTCCGGATCCTGGCCGGCCTGGGCGACCGATGGCCCGACGCGCACGAGCTGCCCGACCTGCGGGCGATCTGCAGCACCGGCGAGCCGTGGAACCTGGAGCCGTGGTGGTGGTGCTTCCGCCACGTGGGCAAGGGGCGGCTGCCGATCGTCAACATGAGCGGCGGAACCGAGTGCGGCGCGTCCATCGTGAGCGGCTCGGTGCACCGGCCGATCAAGCCCGCCGGGTTCTCCGGCCCCACCCTGGGCATGGCCGCCGACGTGTTCGACCCCGACGGCCGCTCGATCCGGGGCGCGGTGGGCGAGCTGGTCGTGCGGGGCCCGTGGCCGGGCATCACCAAGGGGCTGTGGGACGGCCCGGAGCGGTACCTGCAGACGTACTGGAGCCGGTACCCGGGCAACTGGCAGCAGGGCGACTTCGCCTACGTGGACGCCGACGGGCACTGGTTCCTGCTGGGCCGGTCCGACGACACGATCATGCTGGCCGGCAAGCGGGTCGGCCCGGCCGAGATCGAGTCGCTGCTGGTCGACGACCCGGAGGTGATCGAGGCGGCGGCGGTCGGCGTCCCCGACGAGCTCAAGGGCGAGGCGCTGGTCTGCTTCGTCGTGCTCGCCGACGGCGCCGACCCGGCCGAGGTGCTGCCCCGGCTGGAGGCGTCGGTGGTGGCCCGGGAGGGCAAGGCGACCCGGCCCAAGGCGGTGCACGCGGTGCCGGCACTGCCGAAGACGCGCAACGGGAAGGTGCTGCGACGGGTGGCGCGGGCGGTGTACATCGGGGCGGACCCGGGCGACGTGACCGCGCTGGAGAGCCCGGAGCCACTGGCCTCGCTGCCGCGGCAGGCGAATACCGCGTGACCCACGGACGAAGGCGCCCTGAGCGAGCTCGCTCAGGGCGCCTTCGTCCGTGGTCAGGACATGCCGAACCATCAGCCCGCCGGGACACGGAGGGCGCGCTTCTCGGCCACGATCTCGGCCAGGGCCTCCTCCAGCGGCCAGCGCATCTCGTACCCGTAGTCCCGCCGGAAGTACGAGTCGTCGAAGTTCATCGGCCAGCGGTGGTCGGCGTCCACGGGCTCGATCCGGGCGCCCGGGATCAGCCGGCGCGCGATCTCCGCCATGTCCCCGACGCTGCGGTAGTCGCCGCGCACGTGGTAGGCGGCGTGCCGCGGCTCGGGGCCCTGGCTCGCCCGGACGAACGCGTCGGCCGTGTCGTGGATGTACACCATGTTCATCATCGACCCGGAGCGGAACGCGGGCCGCCCCGTCTCGCCGGCCAGCGGCTTGGTGACCAGCTCGTCGACCAGCCGGCGGGCGGTGCCGATCAGGCAGGCGGCGCCGTAGGCCAGGCCGATCCGGATCGAGGTGTTCAGCACGCCCAGCGAGCTCCGGTAGTACTCGCCCATGGTCTCGCCGAAGACCTTGCTGCCCTCGTACACGTCACCGGCGTGGATCCGGGCGTCCTCGGTGATCGGCTCCCCGGCGCCGTACTCGGCCGGGTCGAACAGGGCCGCGCTGCTCGCCAGCACCGTGCGCTCCACGCCGAGCAGCCGGGCCGCCTCCAGCACGTTGTAGGTACCGACGATGTTCGACTGGATGCACTGCCCGCGCTGCGCCGCGGACCGGTCGTGCAGCTCGGCGGCCAGGTGGATGACCCGGTCCACCCGGTACGTGCTGACCAGGTCGGCGACCAGCGCGAAGTCGGTGACGTCCCCCTCGACGAGGGTGAGCGCGGCCGGGTCGCCGGACGGCTCGGCCGCCCACTCGGGCCGCCGGTCGAGCGCGACGACCGGGTGGCCGTCGCGCAGCAGCCGGTCGACGACGTACGAGCCGATGAACCCGGTCGCGCCGGTGACCAGATAGGTCATCGTGATACTCCTGACTCTCAAGGCGTTACGGAAGTACGGGGTGGGGGCGTCACGCGGTGCTCGGCCGGTACCCGGCGTCGACCTGGAGCGCGGCGCCGGTGACCGAGCGGGCGTCGTCCGAGGCCAGGTAGGCGAAGGCCGCCGCGACCTCCTCCGGGTCGATCATCCGGCCGAGCGCCGTCTTGGCCGCGTACCGGGCCTCCAGGCCGTCGTCGGCCGCGCCCGCCGCCGCGAAGATCGCGGTCCTGGCCGGGCCGGGCACGACCGCGTTGACCCGCACCCCGTCCGGCCCGTACGCGAGGGCGAGCGAGCGGGTCAGGTGCACCACGGCGGCCTTGGCCAGCCCGTACGCCGGGGCGCCGGGGGTGGGCCACAGCGCCGCCGACGACGCCGTGTTCAGGATGACGCCGCCGCGCGGCCGCATGTGCGAAAGGGCCGCGCGGCAGCCGTACCAGACCCCGGCCACGCAGATCCGCCACAGCCGCTCGAAGTCCTCGTCCGCGCCGCCGGCGTGGATCGGGCCGCCGGCGATGACGCCGGCGTTGTTCACCGCGATGTCGCACCTGCCGAAGCGGTCCACGGCCGCCGCGAACGCGGCCTCCACCTGCTCGGCGCTGCCGACGTCGGTGCGCTGGAACACCACCCGCTCCCCGGAGGGGTCGATCTCGGCGGCGACGGCGGCGGCCGCCTCGGCGAGGTCGGCGAGCAGCACCGAGGCGCCCTCGGCGACGAAGCGCTCGACCGTGGCGCGGCCGATGCCCGAGCCGCCGCCGGTGACCACGGCCGTGCGGCCGTCCAGCCGCCCGCTCACTGCGCCGGTCACTGCGCCGGTCACTGCGCCGGTCACGACGCCCCGCCGGACGGGCGCAGGTGCTTGTCCAGGAAGGCCCCGGCGATCTCGGCGGTGGTGTCCACCAGCGACCCCATCGGCCCGCCGTGGCCGCCCTCCGGCGGCAGGTGCAGCTCCTTCGGCTCGCCGGCCCGCGCGTACACGGCCCGGGAGTGGTCGGCCGGGATCACCGTGTCGTCGACCGGGGTGACCAGGCACAGCGCGCGCGGCGCGATGGCGGCCGCGAGGCTCTCCGGGGAGAAGTCCAGCGCCAGCCGGCCGTTCTCCAGCGGGTATCCCTCGGGGTGGACCGACCGGATGAACGCGGCCTCGGCGTCGAGGGCCGGGCTCGGCGGCAGCGGCATCAGCACCGACAGCGGCACCCGCTCCCCGGACCCGGTGCGCGCCCGCTCCGCGTCGTCGCGCTCCAGCCGCGCCAGCAGGGCGGGCCAGCCCGCCCCGTGCAGCTCCTCCAGCCAGCGCCGCCCGTCGGCGAGCGGGACCAGCGAGAGGCACGCCTTCAGCCGCTCGTCGGCGGCCGCGGCGGCGACCGCGATCGCCCCGCCGAAGCTGGCGCCCATCACGCCCAGCGCCGAGCCGTCGACCTCCGGCCGCCCGGCCAGGTAGGTCGCGGCGTTGGAGACATCGCGCACCTGCTCGTCCGGGTCGCAGCGCAGCCGGACGCCCTCGCTGCCGCCGAAACCGCGGTGGTCGACGGCGAGGACGGCGTACCCGCGCTGGGCCAGCCGCCCGGCGAGCGGCAGCACGCGGAAGTTCACCGCGCCGCTCCAGCCGTGGCTCGCGACCAGGGCCGGTACCGCCCCGGACCGCTCCCGCGGCGTCACCAGAACGCCGCGCAGCCGCAGGCCGTCGCTCTGGAAGTACACGATCTCGGCGTCGACCTCAGGACCGCCGGAGAGGTTGAGCTGAATGCCGCCGTCTGCCGACACGATCATCGTGGCAGGACCCCCGTTCGGATGGTTCCGGTACTCGGCGCCACGTAACGCGACCCCCCATTACCCGCCGCGTTACGCCGTGCGCGGGTGCGGCCGGGTGCTCCCGGCCCGGTGTAGTGGGCACGGGAGAAAGGAGCCCCGCATGGGCAAGGGACCGCTGCCGATCGAGGCGGACGAACTGTACGACTACCTGCTGACGCGCAAGAGCCTGCACCTGGCCACGCTGAACCCCGACGGCTCGCCGCACCTGGCCACGATGTGGTTCGGCCTGATCGGCCGTGACCTCGTGATGTGGACCCAGCGGAGCTCGGTGAAGGCGCGCAACCTGCGGCACGACCCCCGGATCACCTGCCTGGTGGAGTCCGGCGACGACTACTCCGAGCTGAAGGGCCTGACCGTGTCCGGCCGGGTGGAACTCTTCGAGGACGACGAGTCCATGCTGCGCATCGGCGAGGCGATCATCTCGCGCAACTACACCGACGCCAACAGGCCCGACTACCGGAAGATGGCACTGTCGGGCCTGCGGGTCGGCATCGTGGTCCGCGCCGAGCACTGGGCGAGCTGGGACTTCGCCCGGACGGTGAAGCGCCGCTAGGACCGCCGCGGCGCCGCCTGACGGGGCCGCTCAGCCGACCGGGTCCGGGGCCGCCGCGAGGGCGGGCAGCAACTCGCCGAGCACGGCGGCCCCGTGCCGGTCCGACTCGTCCAGCGGGTGCAGGATCAGGTCGGTGACGCCGTGCCGGACCAGCTCGGCCAGCTGCTCGGCGCAGGACTCGGCGTCCCCGTAGACGGTGGCCTCCCGGCCGTACTCGGGGCTTCCGTAGAAGGCGGAGAACCAGGCGTCGACCGCCTGCTCGGCCCGGGAGCGCCGCGACTCGACCAGCAGGTACACCCGCTTGGCCACGGCCAGCGTGTCCCGGGCGCGCCCCTCCTGGGCGAGCACCTCGTCCAACCGGGCGGCCAGTTCGGCGAACCGCGCGGTGGGCTGCCGTCCGGCGGCGACCCAGCCCGACCCGAGCCGCACCGCCCGGCGCAGCGCCGGGACGGACCCGCCGCCGACCCAGAGCGGGGGCGGCGCGATCGGGCGCGGACTGATCCCTACCCCGGTGAAGGGCCAGATCGGGCCGTCGTGGTCGACCTCGTCCTCGGTCCAGAGCCGGCGCACCGCGGTGAGGAACTCGTCCAGCACCGCCCCGGGACCCCAGTCGCCCAGCCGTAGCGAGGGGAACAGCCGACGGTCGCCGCTGCCGACCCCGACGACCAGCCGGCCGCCGCCACCGAGCCGGTCGAGACCGGCCAGCTCCTTGGCCGCGGTGATCGGGTTGCGCCCCGTGGCGACCAGCACCGCGATCCCCAGCCGCACCCGGGAGGTGTGCGCCGCGGCGAAGCCGAGCATGCCGACCGGCTCCGGCGTCGGCAGCCGACCGGCGAGCTGGTCCAGGGTCCACAACGCGTCGACCGGCGAGGCGTCGGCCTCGCGCAGCCAGGCCGCGATCTCCTTCGGGGCGGTGCCGGCGGCGAAGCGCAGCGGCAGGTTGAGCCCGATCCGCGGTCGTGCAACGGCGGACACTCGTGCCTCCTCGGCGACGGCGTCTCGCCGTCGCGAAACGGTGGCGGCCAGCGTGCCCGTGCGCGCGTTACCCGTGACGTTACGAACCGCGTCCGTAACCCCGGGGTGAACGGCGGCACGCGAAGATCAAGATCACCGAGCAGGAGGGACAGGCATGGCAGTCGAGCGGTTCCCGGTCGAGGGGGGCCACATCATGATGTTCGCGCGGGCCATAGGCGACCTCGACCCCGCCTACCACGGCGCGCTGACCGGCGCTCCGGCGGTCGCCCCGCCGACCTTCGCCTGGGCGGCCGAGCACTACGACCCGGACAGCGCGGTCCGCCCGAAGCCGGGCGAGCCGTGGATCGGGTCGGGGAGCACGCCGTCGGGGACCGGCGGCCCGGACCCGGCCGGTGTCGGCCTGCACGCCGAGCAGCGGTTCGAGTACCACCGGCCGGTGTGCGAGGGCGACGTGCTGAGCGCGGTGGACCGCCCCGGCCGCACCTGGACCAAGGAGGGCCGCCGCGGCGGTGTGCTCACCTTCACCGAGCGGATCACCGAGTACCGCGACCAGGACGGCGAGCCGGTCGTCACCTCGACCATGGTGATGGTGCAGACCGCCCGCCCGGTCGGAGCGGGCGGATGACCGCCCTCTCCCGCACCGCGGCGGCGGCAGTCGCGGTCGGCCAGAGCAGGGAACTGGTGCTGGTCCGGGATCTGACCCGGACCCGGATCGTCCAGTACGCGGGCGCGTCGGGCGACTTCAACCCGGTGCACACCGACGAGCGGTTCGCGGTGGAGGCCGCCGGTTACCCGTCGGTGTTCGCGCACGGCATGCTCACGATGGGGATGGCCGGCCGGGTGATCACCGAGTGGTTCGGCCCCGAGTCGCCGCTCCGGTACGAGGCGCGGTTCCGCACCCCGGTGTTCCCGGGCGCGACGCTGACCGCGCGGGCCGAGGTCGAGTCGGTGGACGGCTCCGCCGGGACGGCCGCGGTCGCGCTGACCGTGACCGACCAGCACGGCGCGATCGTGATGACGGGCACCGCCGTGGTGCGCACGCCCGCCGCCGGTGGCGCCGGCGCCGAGGACAAGTGACGACCGCCGCCCCGCGCGCGGGCGAAGGAGAGGGAACCGCCATGCCGGATGGGAACGAGCTGATCGGCCGCGTCGGCTTCGGAAGCGGCACGATGATCGCGCAGGGGTACGGCGCGGTGGACGAGGAGTCCGCCCGGGGCGCCGTCGACGCCGCGTACCGCGCCGGGGTGCGGTTCTTCGACACCGCGCACTTCTACGGCTCGGGCCGCTCTGAGGCGATCGTCGGCGAGATGCTGGAGGGACGGCGCGACGAGGTCCGGCTGTGCACCAAGGGGGGCGTGCGCTACAGCGACCCGACGAACCTGCTGACCCTGGTCTGCGACTCCTCCTACGACGCGCTGCGCCGGTTCATGGACGAGTCGCTGACCCGGCTGCGCACCGACCACGTCGACGTGTACCTGCTGCACCAGTTCGACCCGGCGCTCACCCCCGAGCGGCAGATGGAGAACCTGCAGCGGCTCAAGGACGAGGGCCTGGTCCGCGACGTCGGCTTCTGCAACTTCGGCGCCGAGGCGAGCCGGCGGGCGCTGGCCACCGGCATCCCGTCCGCGGTCGAGTACAGCTTCAGCCTGCTCGACCATCGCTACCTGACCGAGCTGTCGGACGCCGGGGCGCGCGGCGGGCTGCGCGTCACCTACGGCTCGTACGTGCACGGGCTGCTGTCGGAGGACTTCCGCCCGGACCACGAGTTCGAGCCGGACGACTGGCGCGGCCGCAGCCGGCGCGAGGGCCGCTCCGGGACGTCGGGCAACGTGTTCTTCGCCGGCGACGCCTTCGCCGCCAACGTGGCGATCGCCGGACGGCTGCGGGAGCTGGCCGGCTCGCTGGGCCTCTCGCTGGCCGCGTTCACCCTGGCCCTGACCGTGCGGGAACCGTACTCGGACGTCGCGCTGTTCGGCTGCCGCAACGCGGCCGAGGTGGCGGACGGGCTGAGCGGCCTGGCGGTGGACCTCGACGACGAGGTGCTCGCCCGGGTGGCGGAAATCCTGTCGGCCGCCGACCGGCCCACCGAGAACCTGCTGGGCCTGTGAATCGGCAGGGGCTGTCCTGATTCGACCGTTGCCGTCTGTGACCCCGCGACTCCACCCCCCAACGTAACGCGCACGTTAACGAGACCTTCGCAGTATCTGGTCCTGCCGGCGCTTCGCCGTCACGTTCCAGGTGGCTCCCCGCTGCGGAGCCGGCGACATGAGAGGTTCAAATGCGAAAGAGCAGACTCGGAACAGTTGTTCTGGGAGTGGCCCTGCTGGCGACGGCGTGCGGCTCCGGCGGCGACGAGGGAGGCGGCGCGCAGTCCGGCGGCCTGCCCGCCACTGTCAAGATCGGTGTCCCGCTGGACGTCAGCGGCGCCGCGGGCATCGCCGGTGTGGGGACCAGCGAGCGCGACGGCGTGCGGCTGGCGGCCAAGGAGATCAACGACACCGGTTTCCTGGGCGGCTCGAAGATCGAGCTGGTGGAGATCGACACCAAGGCGGACAAGCAGGAGGCCGTGCAGGCGGTGCTCAAGCTCGCCTCGGACCAGGTCGACGCGGTCGTGGGCTTCACCCTCACCCCGTCGTTCCTGGCCGCCGGGCCGCAGCTCCAGCAGAACGGCATCCCGACCATGGCGGTCGGACTCTCCTCGGGCGGCGTCACCGAGGTCGGCGACTACATGTTCCGCCTCTATCCCGACATGGCCAACGTGATGCCCCAGGCCGACAAGGAGTTCGCCACCGCGTTCAGCGGCCTCAAGTCTGCGGCGTACCTGTACCAGAGCGACTCCGAGGCGGCCAAGAACGTCATCGGCAAGCGCCAGCAGGCACTGGAGGGCGCCGGCATCCAGACCCTGGGCGTGGAGACCTTCGTCGGCACCGACACCGACGTGCGGGCCCAGCTGACCAAGCTCAAGCAGCTGAACCCCGACGTGCTGGTCACCATGCCGCTGCCCGGCATGATGAGCACGATCTACCTGCAGCTCGACG
The DNA here is from genome assembly GCF_040675205.1 of Streptosporangium sp. NPDC049644. Classification (NCBI taxonomy): domain Bacteria; kingdom Bacillati; phylum Actinomycetota; class Actinomycetes; order Streptosporangiales; family Streptosporangiaceae; genus Streptosporangium; species Streptosporangium sp. NPDC049644. Next base: position 47,995 of record NZ_JBFAOJ010000062.1, read on the forward strand.
AGATCGGCTTCGACAAGCCGGTGTTCATGGCGCCGGACGTCAGCGACGCCACCATGGAGCAGTCCGGCAAGGCCATGCAGTGCTTCGTGTACGTGACGGCCTGGAACGGCCAGAGCAGCGAGGGCAACAACACCCACTTCCTGGACTACTGGCGGCAGAACGGCGCGCAGCGCTCCGCCACCGTCTTCGAGGCGGCGGGCTACGCGTCGCTGTGGTCGATGGCGCACGCCTTCAAGAACGCCGGCAGCAACGACAAGAAGGCCGTCCGGGACGCGCTGGCGGCCCTGAACGGCGTCGACACCCCGTTCGGCAAGATCGGCTTCACCCAGAACCGGGCCGCCGACGTCAAGGGCACCAAGCTGCAGATCGTGGACAGCAAGATCACCCTGTTCGACGCCCAGACGGCCCCCGGCTGCAAGCGCTGACCCGCGAACCTCCGGCCCCGACCGACCCGCCGCCCCGGCACGCCGCACCACGGCGCGCCGGGGCGGCGCCGTTGGCGGGCCCCCGCCGTCCGCTCCAGAGGAGACCCCGCGATGCCTCTCACCATCGACCACCTCGTCCACGCCAACGTGGTCTGCAGCGACTTCGACCGGTCGCTCGACTTCTACACCCGCCTGCTCGGCGCCCGGATCCTCGGGCAGCCGTTCGAGTTCGACGCCGGAGACGACTTCCGGGCGATCCTGGACGTCACCGGCCCGGTCCGCTGCAGGGCGGCTCTGCTCAGCTGGAGCTCCCAGGACACCGACACCTACCTGGACCTGCTGCACTTCACCGACGACGGCGGCGCCCCGGCGCCGCGCACGGCCAAGGACGCCGGGCTGGCCCGCCTGGGGCTGCGGGTCGGGGACATGGACACCGCGATGGCCTGGATCACCGAGCACGGCATCCCCGTGGTCGGCGGCCCGGTCACGCTCGTCCCCATGCCGGGCCGCCGGCGGCGCGTGGTCACCATCCTCGACCCGGACGGGACGCTGCTGAACCTGATGGAGTTCTCAGAGCTCTCGGCGCTCTCGGCGCTCTCGGCGCTCTCGGCGCTCTCGGCGCTCTCGGCGCGCCCGGTCGAGAACGGGCGCGGATGACCGGCGGCGCCGCCCCGAAGGCAGCCGCCCCGGAACCACCGGCAAGGGGCACCGATAACGGCCGCGGCCGTCCCCGGCGGGGCTCTCCGACGCAGGTAACGCCGGTGTTAACGAGGAAACGCAACGCTGGCCCCGATCTCGTCACACCGCGGACAGCCCGGCCCGGGGCTACGAGAGGAAGCGGAGGATGGTGTGCAGCAGACCATTAACGGTTTGGCCTTGGGGAGTACGTACGCCCTGTTGGGCGTGGGCGTCACCCTGGTCTGGGGTGTCCTCAACCTCCTCAACTTCGCCCACGCGCAGATCCTGACCTGGGGCAGCTTCGCCGCCCTGGCCGCGCTGCGCCTGGGCGTCCCGGTGCCGGTCGCGATCCTGGTGGGCATGGTGACGGCCGGTGTGCTGTCGGTGTTGATCGACCTGGTCGTCCTCGCGCCGCTGCGCGGCCGCAAGGCCCCGGAGTTCTCCTTCGTGGTCGCGACGATCGGCGTCTCGCTGGTGCTCACCACGGTGCTGCGCACCTACACCGACGCGCAGACCGAGGCGTTCCCCCGCCAGGGCTTCCCGGTCGGCGCCTTCGAGTTCGCCGGCCAGAACGTGCCCCGGCTCCAGGTGGTCATGCTGGTGATCGCCGTGGTGGCGATGGCGGGCCTCGGGTACTGGCTGAACCGGACCAAGTCCGGCCGGGCCGTCCGCGCGGTGGCCTACAACCGGGAGACCGCCGAGCTGCTCGGCGTGAACAGCCAGCTCGTGTTCTCGATCTGCTTCTTCGTGGCCGGCGCGCTGGCCGCCGTGGCGGGCATCTTCGTCGCCGCGTCGGCGGCGCAGGTGTCGTACTCGTCCGGCGACGGGCTGCTGCTGATCGCCTTCGCGGTGATCATCCTCGGCGGCATGGGCTCGGTGAAGGGCGCGATCATCGGCGGCCTGGTCCTCGGCGTGATCGAGGTCTACGCCACCACCTACGTCTCCAGTGTGTTCCGGGAGATCATCGCGTTCGCCGTCATCCTCGCGGTGCTGGTCGCGCGGCCGTCCGGGTTCTTCGGCAAGAAGGAGGCCGCCCGTGTTTGAGTGGCTCGAACCGCTCCAGCTGTTCCGGCTGGACACCGCGCTCATCCTGACCCTGCTCGTGATCAGCGTGCACGTCACGTTCCGGGTCGGCATCATGTCGCTGGCCCCGATGGGGTTCGCCGCGGTCGGCGGCTACACCGCCGCCCTGATCGCGACCAAGTCCGAGCTGCCGTTCGCGGTCGGCCTGCTCGCCGCCACGGTGCTGGCGGGCGCGATCGGCGCGCTGTTCGCCCCGCCCGTGCTGCGGCTGCGCGGCATCTACATGGCGCTGGGCAGCCTGGCCCTCGCCCAGGCCATCGTGGTGCTGATCCGGATCAGCGACTACACCAACGGCCCGAACGGCATCGCCGGCATCCCGATCGAGGTCAGGACCGAGCACCTGGTCGTCACGCTGCTGGTGGCGTTCGTAGTGCTGGAGCTCAGCCACCGCTCCCACTTCGGCCGGGCCGCCAAGGCGGTGCGGCTGGACGAGCGCACCGCCGAGGGCATGGGCGTCAACGTGTTCCGGGTCCGGTTCATGAGCTTCACCGCGGCCGCCGCCATCGCCGGGTGCGCCGGCGCCCTGGAGGCGCACCGCACCACGGTGATCAGTCCCGACCAGTACGGCTTCGCCACCCTGGTCATCGTGTTCACCTACGTGCTGGTGGGCGGCAACGGACACTGGGCCGGGCCGATCCTGGTCACCTGGGGGCTCACGGTCCTGCGCGACTCGCTGCACTTCGCGGGCTCCAACTGGGAGGACGTGATCTACGGCGTGCTGCTCGTCGTGATCCTGCTGGTCGCGCCGAACGGCCTGTCCGACCGCTCGCTCTACCGGGGTCTGCGGCGCCGCCTGCGCGGCAGACAGGACCGGCCCGCACCCGACGTCCAAGACCCTGCCGAGAAGGTGGCGAGCCGATGACCGCGATGCTGGAGCTGTCCGGAGTCAGCAAGCACTTCGGCGGGATGAAGGCCGTGAACGACGTCTCGTTCTCCGTGCGGGAGGGCACCATCTGCGGCCTGATCGGCCCCAACGGCGCGGGCAAGACCACGGTGGTCAACCTGATCAGCGGCTACCTGCAGCCCACCGCCGGCCGGATCACCCTGGCCGGGTCCGACGTCGCCGATCTGCGCCCGCACCGGCTGGCCGCCGCGGGCGTCGCCCGCACGTACCAGAACCTGAAGCTCTTCGACGAGAGCACCGTGCTGGAGAACGTGCTGATCGGCCGGCATCTGTCCTTCAAGGGCCGCCGCTGGCAGCTCGGCCGGGTGCGCAGGCGCGAGGAGGCCGAGCAGCACGAGGTGGCGCGGCGGCTGATCGACCGGGTCGGCCTCACCTCGGTGACCGACGTGGACGTGGCCGAGCTCTCCTACGGCATGCGGCGGCGGGTCGAGATCGCCCGGGCGATGGCCACCGAGCCGCGGCTGCTGCTGCTCGACGAGCCGACCGCCGGGATGAACCGGGCCGAGTCCGACGACATCGGCCGGCTCATCCAGATGATCAACGCCGAGGGCGTGACCGTGCTGCTGGTCGACCACAACGTGCGGCTGGTCACCGAGGTCTGCCACCGGGTCGTCGTCCTGGACTGGGGCAGCGTGCTCACCGAGGCCGGCCCGCACGAGGTGTGGCAGGACGAGCGGGTCAAGACGGCCTACCTCGGCACCAAGGAGCGTCGCACAGCGGACACCGTGGAGGCACCCGATGCTGGTCGTTGATTCCCTGGTCACCCGCTACGGCGCCGTCGAGGCGCTGCACGGGGTGAGCCTGGAGGTCGGTGCGGGCGAGGCCGTGGCCCTGGTCGGGCCGAACGGCGCGGGCAAGACGACCCTGCTGCGCACGATCTCCGGTCTGGTGCGGCCGGCCGCCGGGACCGTGACGATCGACGGCAGGGCGACCGGGCGCACCGCCGCCTACCGGGTCGCCCGGTTGGGCGTCAGCCACGTGCCCGAGGGCCGGGCGATCCTGTCCCCCCTCACCGTGCGGGACAACCTGCTGATGGGCGGCAACCGGCTGCCCGGCTCCGAGGTCGGCGACCGGATGGACGAGATGATCGAGCTGTTCCCGGTGCTGGGGCGGCGGATCGACTCGCTCGGCGGCGTGCTGTCCGGCGGCGAGCAGCAGATGCTGGCGATCGCGCGCGGGCTGATGGCCCGCCCGCGACTGCTCATGATCGACGAGCCGTCGATGGGGCTCGCCCCGCGCATCGTGGGCGACGTGCTGGACGCGCTGCACCGCGTGGTCGCCACCGGCACCGCGGTGCTGGTGGCGGAGCAGAACGTGGGTCTGGCGCTGGAGGTCGCCGACCGGGCGTACGTGATGGTGGTCGGGGACATCGTGGCGTCCGGCCGCAGCGCGGACATGGACGAGAACAGCCTGCTGGAGACGTACCTGGCCTGAGTTCGGGAACGTACGCGGGCGCCCCGCGGAAAGCGGCCGGGCCGGCGGTGATCCGCCGGCCCGGCCGCTTTCCGTTCGGTCCTCTGGTTCGGTTCGTGCCTCCGGGGCTCTACAGCCGCTCGATGATCGTGACGTTGGCCTGGCCGCCGCCCTCGCACATCGTCTGCAGCCCGTACCGGCCGCCGGTCCGCTCCAACTGGTTGAGCATCGTCGTCATCAGCCGCGCGCCGGTCGCGCCGAGCGGGTGACCGAGCGCGATCGCCCCGCCGTTCGGGTTGACCTTGGCCGGGTCGAACCCGGTCTCCTTCAGCCAGGCCAGCACCACCGGCGCGAAGGCCTCGTTGATCTCCACGGTGTCGATGTCGTCAGGGGTCAGCCCGGTCCGCTCCAGTGCCCGCCTGGTCGCCGGGATCGGCGCCGAGAGCATCATCAGCGGGTCGTCGCCCATCACGGTCATGTGGTGGACGCGCGCCCGCGGCGTCAGCCCCAGATGCCGCACCGCGCGCTCCCCGGCGATCAGCAGGGCGGCCGAGCCGTCGCTGATCTGGCTGGCGCAGGCGGCGGTGATCCGGCCGTCGGGCAGTAGGGTCGGCAGCGACCTGATCTTGTCCCAGTCGGGCTCGCGCGGGCCGTTGTCGGCGGTCAGGCCGCCCAGCGGCGCGATCTCCGGCTCGAACAGCCTCTCGGCGTTCGCGCGCAGGGCCCGGGTGTGCGACTCGACCGCGAACCGCTCCATTTCGTCGCGTGAGATGTCCCAGTGCGTCGCCATCATCTCGGCGCCCCGGAACTGGCTCACCTCCCCCTTCCCGAACCGGCTCGTCCACCCCTCGGAGGTGGAGAACGGGTCCTCGAAACCGAGCGCTTTGCCGGAGTCGGCCGCCGACATCAGCGGCACCATGCTCATGTTCTGCACGCCGCCGGCCACGACCATGTCCATCGTGCCGCTCATCACGGCCTGGGCGGCGAAGTGCACGGCCTGCTGCGCCGAGCCGCACTGCCGGTCGATGGTGACCCCCGGTACGTGGGCCGGGAAGCCGGCCGCCAGCCAGCAGGTGCGGGCGACGTCGAAGGACTGCGGGCCGACCGAGTCCACGTTGCCGAACACCACGTCGTCGACCAGCCCGGGGTCCACCCCGGCCCGCTCGATCAGCGCGCGGATGGCGTGCGCGCCCAGGTCGGCCGGGTGGATCGTGCTCAGCGGCCCGCCACGCCTGCTCACCGGAGTGCGGACGGCGTCGATGATGAATGCTTCAGCCATGCCGCCGACCGTACGGACGGGGCGTTAACCGGCCGTGCACCGCCGGACAGGGGCGGCGTTACCCCCACCTCTATCCCGTTCCTGCCGGTACGTGCCCTCAGTAGGCGAGGCCGCCGCGTTCGACGAGCTGGCGGGCGATCACGTTGCGCTGGATCTCGTTGGTGCCCTCGCCCACGATCATCAGCGGGGCGTCCCGGAAGTACCGCTCGACGTCGAACTCGGTGGAGTAGCCGTACCCGCCGTGCACCCGGATCGCGTTGAGCGCGATCTCCATCGCCGCCTCCGAGCAGAACAGCTTGGCCATCCCCGCCTCCAGGTCGCTGCGCGCGCCCGAGTCGTACCGCTCGGCGGCGTGCAGCAGCAGCTGCCGGGCGGCGGTCAGCTTCGCGGCCATGTCGGCCAGGTGGTTGCCGACGGACTGATGCTGCCAGATCGGCCGGCCGAACGTCTCGCGCTGCCGCGCGTACCCGAGCGCGTCGTCGAACGCGGCCCTGGCCACGCCGGTCGCCCGCGCCGCGACCTGGATCCGGCCGATCTCCAGGCCGCGCATCATCTGGGCGAACCCGGCGCCCTCCCGCCCGCCGAGCACCGCGTCCGCCGGCACCCGGGCGCCCTCGAAGACCACCTCGCAGCTCTCCACGCCCTTGTAGCCGAGCTTGGGCAGGTCGGTGGTCACCGTGACCCCCGGCACCTTCTCGACCAGAAGGACGGAGATGCCGCGGTGCCGGGGCACCGCCTCGGGGTCGGTCTTGCACAGCAGTGCGATCAGCCCGGACGTCCGGGCGTTGCTGATCCAGGTCTTGGTGCCGTCGACCACGTACCCGCCGCCGTCGGCCTCGCGCCGGGCGACGGTGCGCATGCCCTGCAGGTCCGAGCCGCCGCCGGGTTCGGTGAGCGCCATCGTGGCGCGCAGCTCGCCGGTCGCCATCCGGGGCAGGTACCGCTCCTTCTGCTCCGGGGTGCCGTAGGTGAGGATGAGCTTGGCCACCACGGTGTGCCCGCCCATCGCCCCGGCCAGGCTCATCCAGCCGCGCGCCAGCTCCTCGGTGATCAGGGCGTAGCAGGGCGTCGACACCCGCACGTCCCCGTACGGTTCCGGGATGGCCAGGCCGTAGACGCCCATCCGCTTCATCTGGTCGATCAGGTCGGCCGGGTAGGTGTTGGCGTGCTCCAGGTCGCGCGCGACCGGGCGCACCTCGCGGTCGACGAAGTCGCGGACGGCCTCGACCATGGCCGTCTCCTCGGGGTTCAGCGTCATGGGCGGGTCCTCACTCTGGTGCGGCCTGGCTGGGTAGGGGTGGGGGTCAGATGACGGACCGGGCCGAGAGGTCGGCGATCTCCTCCGGCGAGCGGCCCAGCTCGGCCAGCACGTCGGCCGTGTGCCGGCCCAGCTCGGGCACCGGGTCCATCCGCGGCTCGACCCCGTCCAGGGAGATCGGCGGCAGCAGCGCCCGGACGGGGCCGCCGGGTGTGCCGACGTCCCGCCACCGGCCGCGCTCGCGCAGCACCGGGTGGTCCAGGAAGTCGGCCACCGTGTTGACCCCGGCGTTGGCGACCCCGGCCTGGTCGAGCAGCTCGGCGGCGTCGGCGCCGTCCAGCTCGGCGAAGCGCGCGTCGACGATGGCCTCAAGCGCGTCCCGATCGGCCACCCGCAGCGTGTTGGTGGCGAAGCGCGGGTCGGCCGCCAGCTCGGGGTCCTCGAGGAACACCGCGCAGAACCGGATCCACTCGGCCTCGTTCTGGATCGAGAGCAGCACGGTCCGCCCGTCCCGGGCGGTGAACGGCCCGTACGGGGCGATGGTGGCGTGCCGGGCGCCCGCGCGCGGCTGCTGGCGCCCGCTGCCCGCGGTGTAGTTGGCCGGCTGCCCCATCCACTCGGCCAGCGCCTCGAACAGCGACACCTCCAGCGTGGCCCCCAGCCCGGTGACCTGCCGCTGGTACAGGGCCGTCAGCACCGCGCCGAAGCCGTACATCCCGGCGGCGATGTCGGCCACCGAGACGCCGACCCGGGCGGGCTCGTCCGCCGACCCGGTCAGCGACACCAGCCCGGTCTCGCACTGGACCAGCAGGTCGTACGCCTTGCGCCCGGCCCACGGGCCGTCGCCGCCCCAGCCGGTGATGCCGAGCACGATCTTGCGCGGGTCCCGCTCCCGGACGGCGGCGGCGGCCAGCCCGAGCCGGTCGGCGGCACCGGGGCCGAGGTTCTGGACGAGCACGTCGGCCCGGTCCACCAGCTCGTGCAGGATCTCCCGGCCGTGCGGGGACTTCACGTCCAGGGTGACCGACTCCTTCGAGCGGTTCAGCCAGACGAAGTAGCTGGACTGGCCGTGCACCGACTCGTCGTAGCGGCGGGCGAAGTCACCGGAGCCGGGCCGCTCGATCTTGATCACGCGGGCGCCGAGGTCGGCGAGCTGGCGGGTCGCGAACGGCGCGGCGACCGCGTGTTCCAGCGTCACGACGGTGATCCCGGTCAGTGGCAGCACGACTCCCCCTCGGTTGGTTCGTATAAAATATAGAGTTTTACCTTAGAGCGCTAGAGGCGGTCGAGATTTATATCTACATGCCTGATGAACAGGTGATTTATAACCCGAAGGCGACGGGCGGAGAGAAAATATCATATGGAGTCTGCCGCCACATCGGGCGGCGCTCGCCCTGTCGACGACCTCGCGCACCCGCTCCGCCGCCCGGGCGGTCCCTCGCCGCGTTCGGTCTCACCGTCGATGTCAGGACGGCCGCGGTCGCCGCAGTCCCCGAAGGTGCGGGTCTCCGCGCCCGTGACCGGGGGCGACCTGCCGGTCATCCTCCTCTCGCACGGTCAGGGCTACCAGAATGCGGGCCAGTGCTCCGGCCTTCAGGCCGGGGGTGAAGGCCCGCGCGGGAGTGCCCGCCAGGGCGCGAGCGTGCCCTGACCGGTCTGCTCTTGCTGCTCGGCCCACCAGGCGCGGGGAGACGATCACGGCGCGGGGTTCGCCGTGGCGCCCGGCGATGGTGGGTTCGCCGGTGACGTGGGCGACGTCGATGCGGCGGCCCAGGTGGTCGCGGATTTCTCGAACACTCATACGTTCCGTCAGGGACCCATGGCACTATCAGGACCGTGCAGCTTCGTTACAACTTCCGCCTCTACCCGACGCCGGGCCAGTGTCAGGCGTTGGCGCGGGCGTTCGGGTGTGCGCGGGTGGTGTTCAACGACGGGTTGCGCGCTCGCCGGGACGCTCACGCGGCCAAGATGGCGTACATCTCGGACGCGGAGTTGTCCAAGCGGGTCATCACCGCCGCGAAGAAGACCCCGCAACGGGCGTGGCTGGGGGAGGTGTCGGTGGTGGTGTTGCAGCAGGCCCTCGCGGACCTGAACACCGCTCTACCGCAACTTCTTCGCCTCCCTGGCGGGCAAACGCAAAGGCCCGAAGGTCGGCCCGCCCGGCTGGCGTTCCCGTAAGGACAACCGGCAGGCGATCCGGTTCACGAAGAACGCCCGGTTCTCGGTCACGGCGGGCGGGAAACTCCGTCTGTCGAAGATCGGGGACGTGCCGGTGCGCTGGTCGCGGACCCTGCCGTCGGCCCCCTTCAGCGTGACGGTGATCAAGGACGCCGCCGGGCGGTACTTCGCGTCCTTCGCCGTCGAGACCACCACCGAGCCGCTGCCGGCGACGGCATCGGAGGTCGGCGTCGATTTGGGACTCACCCACTTCGCGGTGCTGTCGGACGGCCGGAAGATCGACAACCCCCGGTTTCTGCGGCGCGCGGCGAAGAAACTCCGCAAGGCGCAAAAGGTCCTCAGCCGCACAGCGAAGGGGTCGAACAACCGCACCAAGGCCGTCGTCACGGTCGCTCGCGCGCACGCGCGGGTGGCCGGCACCCGCCGAGACT